>CAXNFA010000189.1:0-4528 GCA_964201105.1 Alphaproteobacteria bacterium
CATGGCCGCGGCCCACCGTGTCGGCGCGCTCCGTGCAGCCCAGCGTGCCCATGTAGAAGTCGCGGGCCTTCTTCAGGTCATCGACGGCGATGGCAACGTGAAAGATCGGTTCGGGCATGGCGCGCTCCTGTGTTCGGAGGCCGATGTTAGGCCCCGAAGCTGAAAGCCGTCCAGCCGCCGGATCGCGCAACCTGCCCTCAAGCCCGACCGGAGGTCAGGCTTGAGGGCAAAGGTACGGCGGCCAGGCTCTAGAAGGGCTGGGCAATCACCATGACGATGATCAGCGCGCCGGCCCCGAAGGACGTCACGGCCAGCCCGTCATAGGTCAGCGCGCTCGACATGCCGGCCCCGGCGGCGAGCCGCCGCTGCGCCACCACATAGACGCCATGCAGGGCGAGAAGCCCGGCCACGGCGGCCAGCTTCACCCACAGCCAGATGCTGGCCAGGTCTGGCTCGCCCGGAATGACCATCAGAACGGCGCCCAGGATCAGGCCGACGATCATGGCCGGGGCGATGACGAAGCGCAGCAAGGCAAGCTCTGCCTGCACCAGCGCCTCGGCCTGCAGCCGCCCGCGCACATGGGCGGCATAGAGCAGGGGCAGGCAGACCATGCCGCCGATCCAGGTCGTCGCCGCCACGATATGCGTGGCGATGATCCATGGACGGAAGACGGACCAGTCGGTCACCATCTCGCCATAGGACTGGTTGGCGCCCTTCCAGATCATTTCCAGCGCGACGTAGAAAATGATGATCACACCGATATAGGCGACCCAGCGGTATTTCTGCAGGATTCGCGCGACCAGCGTGGCCGCGACGCCCATCAGCGCGACCGACAGGACAAGGCCGATGATCAGAACGGTGGGGTGGTCGTGCGCTGCGCCAGCCACCGCCAGCACGTTGTCGAGCGACATGGAGACGTCGGCAAGAACGATCTGAATCGCCGCCTGCAGGAAGGTCTTGGGCTTGGCACCAATGGGTGTTTCGCCCTCCAGGGCCTGTTCGCCCTGTTCCTCAGCATGGCCGCCGCCTTCGCGCAGCTCGCGCCACAGTTTCCACGAGACCCACAACAGCAGCACGCCGCCGAGAACCAGAAGGCCGAACACGTCGAGAAGCTGCGCTGTGAAATAGGCGAAGACGATGCGCAGGACGGTGGCGGCGATAATGCCGATCAGGATGACCTTGCCACGCTGGTGCGCGGGAAGGCCCGCGGCCGCCATGCCGACGGCCAGCGCATTGTCGCCCGCCAGCACCAGGTCGATCGCGATGACCTGGCCGAGCGCGGCGAGACCGGCCGGGCTTGTTAGCTCGGCGAATATTTCCATCATGATGGGCCTGTGGTGCTGATGCGGTGGCGAGGCATTCCGGAGGACAGACAGCGCAATACCAGCCCCCATACCCGGGCACAAGAGTGACTGTCGACCGCGCATTCACATTGACGAAGGGCGCGCATGGCCCTGTAATGGAGCCATGCCCGGCCCGCATGACGTCGGCGGCAAGGACTTCGGCCCTGTCGACCGCAGCGAACACGACCTGACCTCCTTCGACAGAGATGTCGATGCGTTGCAGCGCCTGATGGGCGGCTATGGCGCGCGTCTGTACAGGGTCGATGAATTGCGCCGCTGCATTGAATCGCTCGGCGACGACTATTACCGCCTCAGCTACTACCAGAAGTGGCTCTCGGCCATGCACATCATCCTGGTCGAGAAGGGCGTGCTGACCCGCGAGCAGATCGAGGCGCGTGTCGCCACCTTCAGGAAGAGCGGGGCAGCGGCATGAGCTATCGTTTCGCCGTGGGCGACACCGTGCGCGTGCTGACCGGCGATCCGCCCGGCCATATCCGCACCCCCTTCTATGTCCGCGGCAAGACCGGCGTGGTCGAGCAGCGCTGGGGCGAATTCCGCAACCCGGAAGAACTCGCCTTCGGCAAGCCCGGCCTGCCGAAACGCCCGCTCTATCTCATCCGCTTCAGGCAGGCCGAGGTGTGGCCCGGCTACAAGGGCCCGGCGGGCGACACGCTGGCGGCCGATATTTATGAGCACTGGCTCGAGCCGGCGCGCTGAGGGAGACCGTCATGTCCGGCAGCCACGATCATCACGACCATCATCATGGCGACGGCCATGACCACGACGACCATGCGCCGATCGAACAGGATGCCGAGGCGAAGGAATTCGCCCTGCTGGAACGGGCGATCCGTGAGCTGCTGATCGAAAAGGGGCTCTTCACCGCCGATGACGTGCGCCGGGTGATCGACCAGGGCGCCACCGTTTCCCCGGCTGACGGCGCCCGCGTCATCGCCCGTGCCTGGCGCGACCCCGCCTACAAGCAGCGCCTCCTCGCCGGCTCGAAGAAGGCGATCGAGGAGCTTGGCTATGACCTGGGCGGGCCGGAGCCCAACCTGATCGTGCTCGAGAACACGCCCGCCGTGCACCATGTCGTGGTCTGCACGCTCTGTTCCTGCTATCCGCGCGTCCTGCTCGGGCCGCCGCCGGACTGGTACAAGAGCAAGGAATACCGGGCCCGCGTCGTCTCCGAACCGCGCGCCGTGCTGCAGGAATTCGGCACCGCCCTGCCCGAGACGGTGGAGATCCGGGTGGTCGATTCGACCGCAGACATGCGCTACCTCGTGCTGCCGATGCAGCCGAAGGGCACGGAATCGCTCGACGAACCGGGCCTTGCCGCGCTGGTGACGCGCGACTGTATGGTGGGCGTCACGCTGCCACGCAGCGGCGCCTGATTATAAAGACACGTTAGGGGAACGCAGATGGCCCAGTCCTTCGATCTGCGATCCGCCGACAACCTGCCCATTGGCCATGTCTTCGCACCGGCAGCGGGCGGCAAGCCGGCCCCGGCGGTCATCATCCTGCATGAAATCTTCGGCCTGACCGACTTCATCCGGTCGCGCGTGCCCTTCTTCGCCACACGCGGCTATGCGGCGCTGGCGGTCGATATGTATTTCCGTGTCCGGCCCGGCGCGGTGTTTCAGTATGAGGGGCAGGGCTTCACCGACGCCTTCAACACCCGCAACATGCTGAACGACGACCAGTCGGTCGATGACATCGGCACGATGGTGGAACAGCTGCGCCGGCGCCCCGAATGCAACGGCGATGTCTTCCTGGTCGGCTATTGCCTGGGTGGGCTGCAGGTCTATCTCGCCGCGGCGCGGCTGCCGGTGCAGGCGGGCGTTGCCTTCCATGGCGTGCGGCTGGAGAAGCGGCTCGAGGTCGCCGACAAGGTGAAAATGCCGCTACAGATGCATTTCTGCGGCCTCGACAAGCATGTGTCGCAAGCCGCGGTGGCGCAGGTGAAGACGGCGCTCGCCCACAAGCCGGACATCGAGATCTTCGACTATCCGACCGTCGACCATGGTTTCACGCGCGAAGGCCTGAAGGTCTACAACGCGGCGGAGGCCCATACGGCGCACGCCCGCATGTTCGGCTTTCTCGAACGGGCGCGGAGCAGCGTTCCGGCCTGAGGGGTTGCCCCGTGGTTACAGCCAGCCCTTCCGCTTGAAGAAGGCATAGGGCAGCACGGCGGCCAGCGCCATCACCAGGAGGGCGAGCGGATAGCCGATATCCCACTTCAGCTCCGGCATGACGTCGAATTTCATGCCATAGATGCTCGCCACCAGCGTCGGCGGCAGGAACACGACCGACACGATCGAGACGATCTTGATGATCTGGTTCTGCTCGACATTGATCAGGCCAAGCGAGGAATCGAGCAGGAAGCTGATGTTGCCGGTCAGGAAGCTCGCATGATCGGTCAGCGACGACACGTCGCGCGCCAGTACCTTCACATGCGCCCGCAATTCCTTGGCGTCCTTGATCTCCGACGGCAGGCCGAGGAAGCTCAGCAGGCGCGCCAGGGTCACCAGGCTGTCGCGCGCCTTGGAGATCAGGTCCTGCTTGCGGCCAAGCTTGCGCAGGATTTCAGAGAAATCCCGGGTCGATCGGTTGCGCGCTTCCGGCGCGAAGATCTCGCGCGAGATGGCGTCCACCTCCGCGCCCGTGCGCTCCAGGATGTCGGCGGTGCGGTCGATGATCGCCTCCACCAGGCCCACCAATGCGGTCGGCCCATCCAGGCACAGGCTGTTGTCGCGCGCGGCGTGCATGGCGAAGACCTGGAAGGAGCGCGGCTCCTCATAGCGGATCGTGACCAGCCGGCCTTGCGTCAGGATGAAGGAAATCGGCGTGATGCTGGGCGTAACGGTGTCCGAATGGAACAGCACATGCGCGGTCAGGAAGGTGGCGCCGCCATGCTGGTAGAGCCGGCTCGACGGCTCGATTTCCAGCATTTCCTCGCGTGTCGGCAGGTCGACCCCCAGCGCGGCTTCCACCGCCAGCTCCTCCGCTCGGGTCGGCTGCATCAGGTCGAGCCAGGGCGCCGTGAAGGGCACATGCTCCTGCTGCGCGACCTCGATGGTCTTCAGGCTGCCGTCGATAAAGGCACGAATCATGGGGCTTTCCGGCGAAAGGTCGGGCGCCTTGGGTATAGACCCGCGCCGCTTGCCGGGCAAAGCGTAACGGTTTCT
>CAXNFA010000190.1:0-4508 GCA_964201105.1 Alphaproteobacteria bacterium
CACCCGCCACACTGTCGACCGGCATCAATCCGGTCTGCAGGTCGAGCTCGATGCCGGCCTCGGCGAAATGCCCCTGGCGCCGCGCGACATAGAGCGGCGCATAGAAGAGGGCGAAGAAATTCTGCTGGACCCGGATTTTCATGTCGCCACCTTACAGGGCGAGGGCAATGGGAAGGGAAAGAAGATCAGCGCGGCGAGGCTGTTCCCAGGGCGCGCGCGTCGTCGTATGATTCGCGCAACAGAGACACGGAGGCTGCGATGCTTGCGCCTGCCATCCCCGCCAACGAGGCGGCGCGCCTGAAGGCGCTGCGCGATTACTACATTCTCGACACGGCGCCGGAGAAGCCCTTCGACGATCTGGCGCGGCTGGCCGCCCATATCCTTGGCATGCCCATCGCGCTTGTCTCGCTGATCGACGAGAAGCGCCAGTGGTTCAAGGCGCGCTATGGCATCGAGGCGACGGAGACGCCGCGCGAACTGTCCTTCTGCGGCCATGCGGTGGCGGATGGCAACGTGCTGATCGTCACCGACACGCAGCATGATGTGCGCTTCCACGACAATCCCTTCGTGACCGGAGATCCCGGCGTGCGCTCCTATTGCGGGGTGCCGCTGCGCACGAAGGGCGGCGAGGTGCTGGGCACCTTGTGTGCCTTCAGCCCGACGCCGCAGGAGCCGACGGGAGAGCAGGTCGCACTGCTCGATATCCTCGCGCAGCGCGTGATGAGCGAGCTTGACCTGCGGCGTGAGGTGATGCTGCGCCGCCAGCTTGGCGCGGTGGTGGAACAAATCGGCTATTACATCGTGCTCGCCGATCTCGACGGCCGGCCGACCTATTTCAACGCCATGGCGCGGGCCTGGCTGGGGCTCGACCGCGGCGTGGCAGCACCCACGCATATCAGCGCCTTCCACACGGCTGGGTCGTGGCGCGCTGTGTCGGAATCCGGCATCCCCTCGGCGCTGCAGGATGGTACCTGGGCCGGCGGCATGACCTTCCTGAAGGATGGCAAGGAAGTGGCGGTGGACGAAATGGTGCTCGCCCGCGCCGCCACGCCCACCGAACCCGGCTTCATCGCGCTGTCTGCCCGCGAACGCGGACACGCGGCGCTTTAGGGCGTTCCGCAGCCCATCCTTCGAGACGCGATCCTCACGGATCGCTCCTCAGGATGAGGTTGGAGCAAACAGAAGCCTCATCCTGAGGAGCGGGCGAAGCTCGCGTCTCGAAGGATGGGCCGCCGTCCCGGCCGCCTGCCTCAAATCCGGCTCAGCGCCCGGTCCAGGTCGCGGATCAGGTCGTCGGCGGTTTCCAGGCCTACGGACAGGCGCACCACGTCATCGCCCGCGCCGGCCGCCTTGCGCGCGTCTTCCGCGAGCTGTCGGTGGGTGGTGGAGGCGGGGTGGATGATCAGGCTGCGCGTGTCGCCGATGTTGGCGAGATGGGAGAAGAGCTCCACGCCCTCCACCAGCTTCACGCCGGCCTCGAAGCCGCCCTTGACGCCGAAGGTCAGCACCGCGCCGGCGCCGCGCGGCAGGTATTTCTTGGCGAGGCTGTGGAAGGGGCTCGACTTCAGCCCGGCATAGGACACCCAGGCGACCTTGCTGTGGCCTTCGAGGAAGTCGGCGATCTTCAGCGCATTCTGGCAGTGGCGCTCCATGCGCACCGGCAGCGTCTCGATGCCGGTCAGGATGAGGAAGGCGTTCATCGGCGCCAGCGCGGGGCCGAGGTCGCGCAGGCCGAGTGCGCGGGCGGCGATGGCGAGCGCCATGTCGCCGAAGGTCTCGTGGAAGCGCAAGCCGTGATAGCTCGGGTGCGGCTCCGACAGGGTCGGGAACTTGCCGTCCTTCGACCAGTCGAAGGTGCCCTTCTCGATCAGCATGCCGCCGAGCGAATTGCCGTGGCCGCCGAGGAACTTGGTGAGCGAATGGACGATCACATCGGCGCCCCAGTCGAAGGGGCGGCTGAGATAGGGCGTCGCCAGGGTCGAATCGACGATCAGCGGGATGCCGGCGTCATGCGCGATCTTGGCCACTGCCTCGATGTCGATGACGACGCCGCCAGGATTGGCCAGGTTTTCGACGAAGATCGCCTTGGTCTTCGGCTGCAGCGCCTTGCGGAAATTCTCCGGGTCGGTCGCATCGACCAGCGTGGCGTGCCAGTCCATCTTGCGGAAGGCATGGGCGAACTGGTTGAGCGAGCCGCCATAGAGCTGCTTCGCCGCAATGAAATGATCGCCGGGCTCCAGCAGCGTGTGGAAGACGAGGAACTGCGCGGCATGGCCGGAGCTCGCCGCCAGCGCGCCGCGCCCGCCCTCCAGGCTCGCCAGGCGCTGCTCCAGCACGGCGACCGTGGGGTTGGTCAGGCGCGTGTAGATGTTGCCGAAGGCCTGCAGGTTGAACAGCGAGGCAGCATGGTCCACGTCGTCGAAGACGAAGGACGTGGTCTGGTAGATCGGCGTGATGCGCGCGCCGGTGGTGGGGTCGGGCGCCGCGCCCGCATGCACGGCAAGGGTTTCAAAGCCGTAGGAATCGGGTTTGTCGGTCATGGCGGGCCTCGCTTGGGCGACGGGAAGGGTGGGCGTAAGGTGGGCGGGCGGGCCGGTTGCGTCAACCCGCAGGACTACGGTGTTATTGCGGAGAATTGTTCATGGCGGTGTTTGATCATCTTGGCCTCAGCGTCAGCGACTATGCGCAGAGCAAGGCCTTCTACGAAAAGGCGCTGGCGCCGCTCGGTATCACGGTGATGACCGAAGGCGATGGCTGGTGCCTGATCGGCCGCATGGGCGATGGCTATCTGTGGCTGGGCGCCATGGGGACGCGCACGGCTCCGATCCATATTGCCTTCAGCGCGAAGAGCCGCGCCGACGTGCGTGCCTTTTACGACGCCGCGATCGCCGCGGGCGCGACAGACAACGGCA
This sequence comes from Alphaproteobacteria bacterium, assembly GCA_964201105.1. Classification (GTDB taxonomy): domain Bacteria; phylum Pseudomonadota; class Alphaproteobacteria; order SHVP01; family SHVP01; genus CANJEJ01. Next base: position 2,913 of record CAXNFA010000190.1, read on the forward strand.
AGCCGGGCATTCGCAAGGAGTATCACCCGAACTACTACGGCGCCTTCGTGCTGGATCGCGACGGGCACAACATCGAGGCTGTGTGTCACATGCCGGAGTAGGCGGCCATGCTTAGAGACGCGATCCTGCGGATCGCTCCTCAGCATGAGGTCGTGTTTTTTTGCCTCACCCTGAGGAGCGGGCGTAGCCCGCGTCTCGAAGGGTGCGGGCTGCCTAGATCGTCTGCCGCCGCTTGCTGCTGATCATGCCGGTGCTGATGCCGAGCGTGCCGATCTCGCGCGACAGGCGCCCATATTCGATCTTGGGGCAGCGGTTCATGATGACGGTCAGGCCCTCGGCCTCCGCCCGCGCCGCAGCGGCGTCGTTGCGCACGCCAAGCTGCATCCAGATCACCTTCGGCCGGCGCGGCAGGGCGAGCGCTTCCTCGACGATGCCGGCGGCAGCGTCGGAATTGCGGAAGATGTCGACCATGTCGAGCCTGTCGGGCACGTCGGCCAGCGAGGCATAGGCTGTCTCGCCCAGGATCATCTGGCCGGCTTCCTTTGGATTGACGGGGATGACACGGAAGCCTTTCTTCTGCAGGTATTTCATCGCGAAATAGCTGGGCCGGTTCCAGTTGGAACTGGCGCCCACCATCGCCATAACCTTCACCTCGCGCAGGATCTTGCGGATCAGGTCGTCGGGATAGCTGTCGTGATTCGACGTGGCGGCGTCGCTCATTGGTCGCTCCAGGTCGGCGGGCGCTTCTGGATGAAGGCGTCGATGCCCTCGGCGGCGTCATTCTTCATCATGTTCTCGGTCATCACGCGCGAGGCATAGTCATAGGCATCGGTCAGCGGCATTTCGCGCTGGCGGTAGAAGGCTTCCTTGCCGATCTTCACGGTTGCCGTGGACTTGGACGCGATCTGGGTGGCAAGGGCGGTCACGGCAGCATCCAGCTCGGCATCGGCGACAACGCGGTTGACCAGGCCGATGCGTGCGGCGCTGGCGGCGTCGATCATGTCGCCGGTCAGCAGCATTTCCATCGCGTGTTTCGGCGCCACGTTGCGCGACAGGGCGACCATCGGCGTCGAGCAGAAGAGGCCGATGTTGACGCCAGGGGTGGCGAATTTCGCCGACGCCCCGGCCACCGCGAGGTCGCAGGTGGCGACCAGCTGGCAGCCCGCGGCGGTGGCGATGCCATGGACGCGTGCGATGACGGGCTGCGGCAGGTGCACGATGCTGCGCATCAGCAGGCTGCATTGCGCGAACAGCGCCTCATAGGTTTCGCGGCGCGGGTCGCTGCGGATTTCCTTCAGGTCATGGCCGGCGCAGAAGCCGGGGCCGGCGGCGGCGATCACCACCACGCGCACGCTGCGATCCTTCGCAATGCGTTCCAGTTCGTCCTGCAGTGCCGCCATCAACCCGCGCGACAAGGCGTTGCGCGCGGCGGGGCGGTTCAGGGTCAGGGTGCAGATGCCCGCGTCATCCTGGCGTAGGATGGCGGCGGCGACGAGCTGGCTTTGGGCGGTCATGCCGGCACCTTCCAACAAAGGCCGCGCGGGTGCAAGTTGCTGGCGGGGCATGGAAAAATGGGGTGCTGCCCGCCATTTCGGT
>CAXNFA010000191.1:0-4504 GCA_964201105.1 Alphaproteobacteria bacterium
TGCCGAGGCCACGGCGGCGGCCATTGTAGAAGTCGTGCACCATGGCCGGGTTGTGCGCGAAGCCCTGCGGCGTCGCGACGTCCTCGACGTTGTAACGGGCCCAAATGCCATTCGGGTCGCGGAAGGTGTCGACACCGGAATCGGCCGAGATGCCCGCACCGGTCAGGATGACGATGCGTTCGATCACGCCGCGAAGCGCAGGCAGGCGATGGGCGGCAGGCGCGCCGGCAGTTCCGCCCTGCGCTCACCACCGTTTTCCGACAACCACACGCCGCCGGTGGTGGAGCCGAAGGCGAGACGCTCGCCACTGCCATCGATGTCCAGCGCGTGGCGGTAGACGAGGTCAAAGGCCGGCTGCTGCGGCAGGCCGTTGGCCAGCACCGAGAAGCTCCGGCCCGCGTCGTCGGTGCGCGTGACGACGAGCTTGCCATCGACGGGATAGCGCTTTTCATCCTTCACCGCCGGCACGACCCAGGCGCGGTCGGGCTTGTCGGGGTGCACCACGACGCCGAAGCCGAAGGCGGATGGCTTTGCCGTGGTGATGCGCATCCAGGTCGTGCCGCGGTCGTCGGAGCGGAAGATGCCATTGTGATGCTGGCACCACAGCCGGTCGGGGTTGCTGCGCGCCTGCACCACGCGGTGCGGATCCTGCGTTTCGCGTGAACCCTGGAGGTCGGGCGGCATGTAGTCGGCGATCATGCCTTCGCCCTCCAGCGTCCAGGACGCGCCGGCGTCGCGGCTGCGCCACACGCCACCGACCGAGACAGCGACGGCGAGATCGTCGGGATTGGCGGGATGCACGCAGATGGAATGCAGGCTTGCCTGGTCGTTGCCACCGCCCATCCATTTCTGGCGCGCCGGCTGGTCCCATAGCGGCCGGTTGAGCGCCCAGCTTTGGCCGTGGTCGTCGGAGCGGAAAAGGCCACCCCCAACGGTCCCGGCCCAGATGCGGCCCGGCACACCGCCGGGCTCCAGCATCCCGACTGAATGCACGGTCCAGGGAAACGGGTCGTCGATCCCTTCGGGCTTGGGCGGAAAGGCCGGGGCGGGACGTTCGTCCCACGTCTTGCCGTCATCGGCGCTGCTCCACAGCTTGTTGCCGAAATGGCCGAGCGCCAGCGCGGCATAGAGGCGGCCGGACTGCGGATCGCCCAACACGGCCGAGACTGGATCGCCGATGAAATGCACCGTCTCGACGGCCCAGCCGGACTTGCCCCGGCGCAGGTCGAACAAGCCCTTGCGGGTGCCAACGAGGATGCGGTCGCTCATGCGGTCTCTCCGAATGCTGATCCGCCCGACAGGGCTTGCAGGACATACACTTCCTCCGCCGGCCCAACGGGGTCGGACAGGGTGAGGCGGTCGGTGATCTGGCGGTCGCCGACAAAGACCGTGACGTGTTTGCGCAAGGCCCCCTGTTCGTCGAGAACATAGGCGCCGAGCCGCGGGTTCTGCCGGCACACATCGTCGAGCAGGGCACGCACGCAGTCGCCGGCCGCGTCCATGGCGGGCGCGGGCAGGAAGCGCTGCAACTGTCCGGTGAAGGCGACCTTGGGCACGACCAGAAACCTGGTTAGGACTGTGGGCATGAAAGATAGCCAGAACGCGGCGGCGGGACAGCCGCAAAAGGATACCGCAGCGGTGCGGCTGCTGTTCGTCTGCACCGGGAACATCTGCCGCTCGCCCACGGCCGAGGGCGTGTTTCGTGCCCGTGCCATAGAGGCCGGGCTGGAACACCGCGTCCGGGCCGATTCCGCCGGGACGCACGGCTACCACGTCGGCGAAGCGCCCGACCCGCGCAGCTGCGCCACCGCGCTGCGCCGGGGCGTCGACCTGTCTTCCCTGCGCGGACGCAAGGTGACGGTGCAGGACTTCGACCGCTTCGACCTGCTGCTGGCGATGGACCGGGGCCATTTGCGCGCCCTGCAGGCATTGGCCCCACCGGGCAAGGCGGACCGCGCCCATCTCTTCCTGCACTTCGCCCCGCGTCTCGGCCTGCAGGACGTGCCCGACCCCTATTATGGCGGGGAGGAGGGCTTCGAGCGGGTGCTGGACATGATCGAGGCCGCCTGCGACGGCCTGCTCGAACACCTGACGCAGACCCGCCTGACCCAGCCTTGACGGCAACGTAAGTTATTGCTTAATTAAGTAATGGCTTACGAATTGATGATGGCTGCGCTGGGCGATCCCACCCGCCACGCCCTGTTTGTGCGGCTCGCCGGGCGGCCCCGGACGGTGAACGAAGTGGCCGGCCTGATGCCGGTGTCGCGGCCGGCCGTGTCGCAGCACCTGAGGGTGTTGCGCGAGGCTGGGCTGGTAAGCGAGGAGCGCCAGGGCACCAGCCGCATCTATCGCGCCGACCTGTCGGCGCTGCAGGCCCTGCGAGCCTATGTCGATGGACTGTGCCGTGAGGCCGAAGGGGCTTAGCCGCCCAGCAACCGCCGGTGGCGGTAGCGCGGGACATAGGCGTCGGAGCCGTTGAGATAGTCCTGTGCCCGCTCCTTGTCGGTCATCCGGCAGCTGCCGATGCAGCCGCCGCCACCCTCGCCCTCTTCCTGCAGGTTCATGCGATTGCAGGTGTGGCAAAGCAATTCGTATCCGGTCTTCACCTCCAGCCAGCGCTGGAAGCGCTCCATCCGTCCCGGCGGCTTGAAGGATTCCGACCCGTCGCTCATGCCGGAACCGTCCGGCGGGTCAGCTTGATGGCCTGCTCGGGGCAGACGATGACGCAAAGCCCGCAGGCGTGGCACTGGTCGGCCAGCGTGGCAAAGGCCTGGCGGTTGCCATGGGTGGTGGCCCTGAGGCGCGCGAGGAAGGGCAAGGGCTTCTTTTCCGCGGGCGTCAGCTTGCGGATTTCAAACACGCCATAAGGGCAGACCGTGGCGCAGTCTTCCTTGCCCTCGCAACGCGTGCGATCGATGACGGGGGTGAAGACGCCCGCCTCGTGCTTGCAATCGGTTTCGTCCGCCGCGCTCACCGGTGGTCCCCTTCCGGTCAGTCCAGGGCATAAGTCTCTTCCACATCATAGACCGATCCGGCCGCGGAAAGATGGCTGGAAAAAAGCTGGAATTCCTCAATCGGAAACGGCCCCGCGGAAAAGAGGCCATGGGCGCCGAGGAAGTCGGCCACCCGCGCGACGGGTGCGTCACGAAGCCGCGCCAGCGTGACATGGGGCGTGAACTTGCGGCCTTCGGGCACCAGGCCCGCCCGCACGAGCACCGATTCCACCCGTTCCTGCAGGCCAACCAGATCGGGACTGGGCGCCACGCCAGCCCACAGGGCCCGCAGCTTGCGGCCATCGCCGAAATGGCCCATGCCCGACAGGGTGAGCGGGAAGGCGGGCGATTGCACGGCCGACAGCGCGAGGCGAATGTCGTCGAACTGGGCGCCATCGACCTCGCCGATGAAGCGGAGCGTCAGGTGCAACTGCTCTTCATCCATCCAGCGGGCGCCGGGAATGCCGCCGCCCAGCAGCGCGAGCCGGCGTGTGACGTCTTCGGGCAGTGCAAGCCCGACGAAGAGGCGAATCATGGCGAACCCTGGGGGCGGGAATCAGGCGGGCGGTCGCGCCGCCGCGCGCGTCGACGCAATCAGCTTGCGCACATGGGGCAGGATTCGCTCGACGATAACATCGACGCCCTTCGCGTTGGGATGCAGCAAATCCGGCTGATTCAGCGCCTGGTCGAGCGCGACGCCATCGAGGAAGAAGGGATAAAACGGCACCTTGTGCTTGTCGGCGAGCCGCTGGTAGAGCGGGTCGAATTCCTTCGTGTAGTCACTGCCCAGGCTGCGCGAGGCCAGCATGCCAGCCAGCAGCACCGGCACCTTCCTCTCGCCCAGCCTGGTCAGGATGGCGTCAAGGTTCGCCTCGGCCCGCGCCGGCGACAGGCCGCGCAGCATGTCGTTGGCGCCCAGTTCCAGAATGACGAGGTCCGGCTTGTCACCCAGCACCCAGTCGACCCGGGCAAGCCCGCCCGCTGTGGTGTCGCCCGAGACGCCGGCGTTGACGACCCGCACCGTTTCCCCCGCCGCCCGCAAGGCGGCTTCCAGCCTGGCGGGGAAGGCGTCCTTGGATTCCAGGCCATAGCCGGCGGACAGGCTGTCGCCGAAGGCGGCAATGGTCAGCACGCGGTCGGCGGAACCGGGCCCCTGGGCCAGCGCGGCGCCAGCAAATACCCACATGAACGTGACGGCAAGAAGGGTCCGCAGCATTGAAAACCTGTCCATTGCCCCGATATTTGGGGCAGCTTCCTTCCGCCGCAACCTGTTTCCCGGGCAATCACGAAACAATCACATGACCCCGGACGCACCCCCGAGCGGCGCCTCGCGCACACCCTTGGTCACGCTGGACGGCGTGCACCTGACCCTGTCGAGCACCGCGGGCGCCGTGCATATCCTGCGCGGCATCGACCTGACGGTGGCGGAGGGCGAGGCCATCGGCGTCGTCGGCCCGTCTGGCTCGGGCAAATCCACGATGATGACGATCATGGCCGGACTGGAACGCCCC
>CAXNFA010000192.1:0-4498 GCA_964201105.1 Alphaproteobacteria bacterium
CCCATCTTCAGGAAGCCGACGTCGCGGTCGAAATCGGCGACAAAGTCCTGCAGGGGGCCTGCGTCGCGGTTGAGCGTGACGAAGATCCAGCCTTCCCAGATGTCGAGGCGCAGATCGAGAAGCCGGATGGACGCGCGGTCGAAGTCCGCCGTCCGGTCCATCATCGGTGCCGCCGTCAGGCAGCCCTTCAGGTCATAGGCCCAGCCGTGATAGGGGCAGCTGACACCACGCCGCAACGTGCCGCGGCCATCTTCGACCAGTTGCACGCCGCGATGGCGGCACAGGTTGGCGAAGGCACCGAGCGTGCCATCTTCCGCCCGCATCAGCAGGATGGGCTCGTTAAGCACGCGGGTGGCGATATAGTCGCCGGGCTTTTCCACCTCCTCCACGCGGCCGACGCAGAGCCAGTCCTTGGCGAAGATGCGGTCCATCTCGCGCGCCAGCACGGCGGGCGCGGTGTAGATCTCGCCCGGCAAATGCTCGGCCTGCTCGATCGGCCGGCGCACGCGCTCCAGCGCCGTCTGGATCAGGGACGGGTTGATATCAGGCTGCTGCATCACACGGTCTTCAGCTTGCGGCGCTTCGGGATGGCGGACAGTGCCTCGGTCAGCGACCCGGCCATGCGCACGATCTGGCCGCCCGACGCGAGGACGCGGAAGCGCGAATCGCCGCCCTTGGCCCGCTTCACGATGCGATAGGCGGCGACGCCGGCCTTGCCGCCATAGATGGTGAAGACCGCTTCATGGTCGCCGAGGTTGATCGCATAGTCACACCAGTCGCCGTCGATGACGCGGCGGGTGTAGAGCGCGAGGATCTGATTGAGCTCCGGCCGTTCGAAGACCACCGGGCGTGAAAAACGGGAGGGGCCGCCTTGCGCGCCCGCCTCCCGCTGGAAGATGTGGAGGACATCGGCCATCAGGACCGTGCCACCCGGTTCTGGCGCCTGTAGCGCAACATCGGCAGGAAATTTGGCACGGCGGCTCCCCGGTTCTTGTGGTTCTGCACCGACCCGTCGGTCTGCCCCGGCGGGCCCCTGTGGGCAAAAGCATAGGCCCGTTCCGGCGCGGGCGGCAACCTGCTATGCGGCGCGTGCCGTGTCAGCCGCGCGGTGCACGCAGCCGGGGGTCGAGGGCGTCGCGCAGGCCATCGCCCAGCAGGTTGAGGCCCAGCACCGCCAGCATGATGGCGAGGCCCGGATAGACCGCGAGCGACGGCGCGATGAAGATATAGGTCTGGGCATCGCGCAGCATGCGCCCCCACGAGGGCTGTGGCGGCTGGGCGCCGATGCCGAGATAGGACAGCGCCGCCTCGGCCAGGATGGCGACGGCGAACTGGATCGTCGCCTGCACCACCAACAGGCCCAGGATGTTGGGCAGCACATGGTCGAGCGTGATGCGGAAGCGGCCTTTGCCCACGGCTTCCGCCGCCCGCACATATTCGCGCGCCCAGATCGCCTTGGCCGCGCCGCGGGTGACGCGGGCGAAGACCGGCACGTTGAAGATGCCGATGGCAAGGATGGCGTTGATGGTGCCGGCGCCGAGCAGCGCGGTGAGCAGCACGGCGGTCAGGATGGCGGGGAAGGCGAAGGTGATGTCGCTGCCCCGCATGATGACTTCGTCGACCCAGCCGCCGCGCGCGGCCGCCAGCAGCCCGAGCGCAACGCCGAGCAGAATGCCGATCAGGACCGCCAGCAAGGCGACGAGAATGGAGGTGCGCGCGCCCGCCATCAGCAAGGACACCACGTCGCGGCCAAAGTGGTCTGTGCCCAGCCAGTAATTTGCCGAGGGCGGCTTCAGGGCGTTGGACACGGCCACGCCGTCGATGGTGTGAGGCGTCCACAGGAAGGACAGCGCGGCCAACAGCACCAGCAGGAGGGTCAGCACCAGGCCGGCGTGAAAGGCGAGGCTCGCGCGGCGCCAGTGGACAATGCCGGTCATCATCGTCATGCCGCGACCCGCAGCCGGGGATCGACCGCCATGTAGAGCAGGTCGACAACGAAATTCACCACCACAACCATGGCGACGAGCAGCACGACGACGCTTTTCACCACGATGACGTCGCGCTGCGCGATGGCCTGGAAGACAAGGCGGCCGAGGCCCGGCAGCTGGAACACATTTTCGATCACCACCGTGCCGGCCAGCAGGTTGGCGACCTGGAGGCCGAGAATGGTGAGGATGGGGATGAGTGCGTTTCGCAATGCGTGACGCCACAGCGCGGCGCGGCGCGACAGGCCCTTGGCGCGCGCCGTGCGCATGAAGTCTTCCTCCATCACATCAAGCACCGCGGCGCGCGTCACACGGGCGAGGATCGCCGCCTGCACCAGCGCCAGCGACACGGCGGGTAGCAGCAGCGCACGGAAGGCTGGCCAGAGGCCCGCGTCCCAGCCGGGAAAGCCTCCCGCCGGCAACCAGCGCAGCCACACGGCGAAGACGATGATGAGCAGGATGCCGAGCCAGAAATTCGGCACCGCGATGCCGAACTGGCTGACCAGCATGACGCCCGTGTCGCCCGCCCGGCCGCGCCGCGACGCGGCATAGATGCCCGCCGCCAGCGCCAGGACGATGGTGAGCGCCAGCGCCATCAGCGCCAAGGGCAAGGTCACAGCCAGCCGCTCTGCCACCAGCCGGCCGACGCCGCTGCGATAGGCATAGCTCTGGCCGAAGTCGCCCGATGCCATGCCGCCCAGCCAGAGGACGAAACGTTGTGGCGCGGGTGCGTCGAGGCCAAGCTGGGTGCGCAGCGCCGCCACCGCAGAATCAGGCGCATCAAGGCCCAGGATGGTGCGCGCCGGATCGCCGGGCAACACCTCCACCACCACGAAGATCACCAGCGCCGCGACGAAGAGACTCGCGAGCAGCGTTGCCAGGCGGCGGATGAAATACTGCGCCATCGGCGCCGCCTTGCCCCTAGCCTTGCTTGCGGGCGAGCGTCAGCCCGTCACCCACCGGCAGCATGGAACAGGTGACGCGCGCATCCGCATGGATCTTGCGGTTGAGCGCACGGATCGCGTTGGTGTCGGCGTCATCCCGCGCCGGGTCGGCGACCGCGCCGCCCCACAGCACATTGTCGATGGCGACAAGGCCGCCGGGGCGCAGCAAGGTGAGCGCGCGTTCGTAATAGATGTCGTAATTCGACTTGTCGGCATCGATGAAGGCGAAGTCGAAACGCCCGGCCTGGCCCTTGTCGATCAGGCCATCAAGCGTCTGGACCGCCGGCGCGATACGCAAGTCGATCTTGTGGGCGACGCCGGCCTCATGCCAGTAGCGCTTCGCCACCGCCGTGGTTTCGGCATTCACATCGCAGGCGACCAGGCGGCCATCGGCGGGCAGCGCCTCGGCCACCACCAGCGCGGAATAGCCGGTGAAGACGCCCACTTCCAGGCAACGCCGTGCGCCCATCAGGCGCACGAGCAGCGCCATCAGCTCGCCCTGCTCGGGTGATATCTGCATGCCCGCGCCGGCCATCTTCGCCGTCTCGTTGCGCAGGCGCGCGTGCAGGCCGCTGTCGCGTAGCCCGACACCGCGCAGATAATCAGACAGTTCCGGGCCAAGGCCGATACTGGCGCGCGACACGCTGAACCTCGTTTCCCTGAAAGCGCGCCTGGCCGTTCAAGCGCTCGTGTTGGACGTCACAATCTCTCCCCAATTCGGCCCTTGGGGTGCCCCATTGCCCAACCATATTGCTGAGTGTCGGCCCTCCTGACCCGGCCGCCGACATAGGGCAGTTCCCCCAGTCCCTATGTCACCAAGGTGGCCGGGTCAATTTTCTCTCGATCCCCGGGGGCCGGCACGATCCTCTCTTTTGGACGGACAAAAGCCCTGCACCCCCCCGCAGGGCTTTTGCTCGTCTACTCGGCCGCCACCTTTTCGGGCAGGGCATAGGCCGCCGCGCGCTTGATGTAGAAGTCGGCGGAATTGGCGATGGACTTCACTGATGGGCGTTCGCGCATCGCCGCAATCCACGCCTTCAGGCGCACGCAATCGTCGGGAATGCGATAGCCGCGGTAATGCTCGATGTTGCAGAAGCGCTCAAAAGACGGGTAGTAGGCCACGTCGATGAGAGAAATTCCTTCCGCCATCCAGAAGGGGCCCGGGCCCATCTTGGCGAAGCCTTCCGTCTCCATGAAGCGCAGGTGACCATCCAGTTCGGCGCGCAGCTTCGCCTGCGTTTCCGGGTCCTGGGCGCGCAGGTAGCCATGCGTGGTGACGTTGAGGCGGGTGTTGCAGAAGTCGATCCAGATACGGGCCAGCGCGCGGCGGGCGGGATCCTTCGGCATCATCGGCGGGTTGGGGAACACCTCGTCGATATATTCGTTCACGATCGCCGATTCATAGACGATGTCCTTGCCGACGCGGACCGAGGGCACCTTGCCATAGGGCGATACTTCCTTGAACCAGGACGGTTTGTTCTTGAGGTCGATCTCGGTCATCGTGAAATCGACGCCCTTTTCGAGCAGCGCGAGCCGCGTGCGATGCGCATAGGGGCACACTTCGGCGCT
>CAXNFA010000193.1:0-4453 GCA_964201105.1 Alphaproteobacteria bacterium
GCTGCGCGAGGCCGGGCCAGACATCTATTTTGTCATTCTGACCGAGCGCGCCTGCATCACCGACCTGGCGGCCGGTCTTGGCGCACGCGTCGATGGCTATCTGCTGAAGGACATGTCGGTGGAGGCGCTTCGGCAGTCACTCAGCCTGATCATGATGGGCCAGAAGATATTTCCCGGCGACCTGACGCATCTTCTTGTCAACGAGCGTATCGTCGCCGATAGCCGGCCGACGGATCTGGGCGAAAACGGTTCAATCACACCGCGCGAGAAGCAGATCCTTTCCGGCCTGCTGAACGGGCTCTCCAACAAGAGCATTGCGAAGGGCCTCGGCGTGGCCGAGGCGACCGTCAAGGCCTTGCTGAAGAGCGTGCTGCGAAAGATTGGCATGCGGAATCGCACCCAGGCGGCGGTGTGGGCGCTGACACACGGTATTGCGGCCGATGCATTTTTGCCCTCGCCGCGCATGCTGCCCCGGCTGACAAATGAACGTGTCGGCGTCGAGGCCCCAGCTGAATGATCCCGTATTGATGTCGCAATGGCCATGGCTGTTGCGCAGTGGCAAGGCCCTCTGACCATGAGCGATCTGGCATCCGCCGTGAAACTTCTCCTCAGCCGCCCGCTCAAGGACAGGACGGGGGGCGCTGCGTTGCCCGAAGCTCGCGGCTGGGGAACCAGCCGGCTGCCCTTGACGCTGGCAAACCCACCGGCTGCCATGCGCCTCGCCGACGCGAACCCGACGCAGCTGACATTGACCACGCTGCAATCCGATTTCGACCGTATCGAAACACGCCTTGAGCGGATACTTGTGATGCTGGGTGCCAGCCTGGGTACAGCCAAAGCCGAGCCACCAGACACAACCAACCTTCCGGCTGCGCCGTCGCAGCCCATGGCCGAAAAACCCTAGCCGTGGCCGTGAACCTGTTGGTCCTGGGCGGCCTTGGCTTCCTGTCCTTGCTGGCTTTCATGGTGGCGGCGCGCTGGGTAGTTGCCGCGTGGCCACAACGTCTTCCGGCTGCCAGCCCTGGAATTCATGTGGTCCTGCACATTGCGATCAATGGCAACGCCGTGCATCGCGACGTCCGCGCTGCCGGCCATACAGGTTCAGAGGTTCAGCTGTTCAGCCATTTAGAGACCAGCAGCGCCTTGTCCATCGTCGTGGCCCGGCAGGCAGCACGTCTACCGTCCCGCTTCGTGTGACAACACGCGCCTCATCCGTTCGTGTTCAGCGGCCCGACACCAGTGCCGACTTGTTGCTCGCCGACGGATTAAACGCCGTCGCGCGGCTGTCCTTGAAAGTCGGTGCGAGTTCGCTTGCCGGCTCGCCGGAGATACGGCTGCCGCGCAGGTGCCGCGGCTGGCTTTCGTCGTACGGGCAGGCGCGATGCATTAGGCAGCGGTTGTCCCAGACCACCAGGTCGCCCACGGACCATGTGTGTTTGTAAGTGCGCGGCGGCCGACAAGCCCAATCCAACAACTCGTCGAGAAAGGATTGAGACGCCTCCGGTGTCATGCCCGGAATGTTGTGGGCATGGCGTCCGGTGTAGATCGACTTGCGGCCGGTCTCGGGATGAACCTTGACGATGGGCCGCAGCGGCGCACCCTTGTCGTGAAAACCGTACAGGTGATCGGTGTTGTGGATGAACCCTTGCCGCGCCTGGGAGTAGTAGAAGGAGTGGTAGGCCGACAGGCCTTGAAGTTGCCGCTGCCGTGCAGGTTCGAGCGCGTCCCAGGCGGCCCGCATATCGGCGAACTCAGTTTCCCCGCCCCGCGACGGAATCACAACCGCCGACAGCATGGCCGCCTTGGAAGCGAGCGGCATGTAGGTGCTGTCGGTGTGCCAGCCTTCGTTGCCTTTGAGAATCCGGTACTGCTCGTCGGCCTCGCTCGCCAGCGTACCATCCGCCTTGATGTTGGCGACCGGGAATGTCGGCGTCTCGCCCTTCGGCGACATCTGCTCGAGTTCGCCGAAGCGCCCGGCGAACCGGCCCTGGGCGCTGTCGTCGAGGTGCTGGCCCGGAAACACCAGTACGCCATAGGTCAGAAATGCCGCGTGAATCTTATCCCAGGTGGCGCCGTCGAGATCAGCCAGCGCGACGTTGGTGACGACGGCCCCGAATGCGGCATTGATGGGCGTGATGGCGATGGCCATGATCCGAATCTCCCCCCCCCAGGTCCTTCTAGCATAAGTCGCGATCGGCAGATTGGCTCAGGTCACGGTCGGGACACACGAAAGATGGTGCCGCGCTCGGTCCCGACGATCCGGCCCGCAGTCGGGCCAGGGAAATGCGCAGCGAAGATCACAACGTCACGATCGGCATGGTCCTCGATGAACCGCTGTCGTGTGCGGCGCGCGTGGTCCGGGTCGGAACAGAACCGGCTGCTCCAGTCGGGACGATTGACCTGGATCGGGTGATGCATCAGATCTCCGGTCAACATCGCCTGCTTGCCTGCGGACGTGAGATGCACACAGTAATGGCCCGGTGTGTGGCCGGGCGTGGGGTAAATCGCCACCTCGTCGTCGATTGCAAAGTCGTTGCCCACGATTGAGGCCTGGCCAGCCTCAACGATCGGACGAACCGCATCGGCCATCGGCGGATAGTGTCGATCACCTGGGCGAGCGGCGTTGAAATAGTCGTAGTCAGCCTTTGAGAAGATATACCGGGCGTTTGGAAAGGTGGGTACCCAGTGGCCGCCTTCCAGCCGCGTGTTCCACCCCACGTGGTCACCGTGAAGATGCGTGCACATGACGAAGTCCACCGCCTCCGGTTTCACACCGGCCTTGGCGAGGTTTTCGAGGTAGTTCCTCTTCTGCTGGTGCCACATGGGCTGGACGCGGTCGCGGTCGTTGCCGACACACGTGTCGACGAGAATGCAATACTTGCCCGTCCGCAGTACGTAGCTGTGGACGCTTGACCGAATCTTCATCTGCGCGAAATCGAAGAAGTCGGGGGCCAGCCAGTTGCGATGGGCCCTGGCGACATCAGCGTCGTAATCCGGAAATGCCTCTCCGGGATCGAACCAGAATTCAAATTCGACGACCTTGTCGACCGCTATCGCACCGACTTGATGGGGGCGCATCTCATTCCTCGAAGCATTGGCTCGTCGTCGAATACGTCAAGCGGTCATATTAGCGGTTGCGGCAAGGGTGTCACCCCGCGACGTCGAGAAGCTGAGGGACTTTCTGTTGCCTTCGTTTCCGACGCTGAACGGATGGTGCTAGTCTTTTCGAATGTTCAGCTTTTTTGGCCTGTTCGGGCGATCGCGGGAGCAGCAGCGGTTGGACCACGCGCTGCGTGATGCCGGGATTCATCCGCGACTTGTGCCGGAGGCGATCAAGCTCACGACCCTCAAACTGCTGAAGGAGTCGGGCGAGCAGGCAGCCGATCACGAATGTGCCGCCGCGGCGGAGATTCTCGTCTATTGCTTGCTCGGACCGGGTGTGTATGCCGAGCAGAATGGTGGTATTCGCACCGATGCCGCCGAGGCGCGCATCGAGGCCGCGATCGTGGCCGAACACAGCCTCGATGCCCGACTTGTGCTCCTTACGCTTCACGCCGGGCTGACGCAGTCCGAGGTGATCGAGCGGTTCGGTCTGCGCTCGGACTGATCGGCACTGACAAGTTGCCTCTCCCGGCGCTAATAGCCCCGGGCGCGGTCTACCTGGTTCAGCAGCGGCTCACCCGCCCTCAGGCGGCGATAGTTTTCCAGCATCTGCGGCACCACCGAGTCGGGGCTGGAGTCAGCCGCGTTATGCGGCGTGACGGTGACGCGGGGGTGCGCCCAGAAGCGGTGCCCTGACGGCAGCGGCTCGGTGGCGAAGACATCCAGCGTCGCGCTGGCGAGCCGGCCGGAGTCGAGTGCGGCCAGCAGATCCGCCTCCACCACCTGGCCGCCTCGTCCGGCGTTGATGAAGTGGGCGCCGGGCGGCAAGGCGGCGAGCAGGGCCGCATCGACGATTCCCGCCGTTTCCGGGGTCTGCGGCAGCAGGCAGACGAGATAGTCACAGGCGTTCAGAAAGGCGGGCAGCATGGCGCGCCCATGGAAGGTCTCGACCCCTGCGACCACGCGCGCCTCGCGTGTCCAGCCGCGCACCCGGAAGCCCATCGCCTTGACGTGCGCCGCCGCATGCTGCCCCAGCGTGCCCAATCCCAGGAATCCTACGGTTGTCCGCGCGGTGTCTCGCGTGGGAAAGCGCAGCCACTGGCTGTCCCGCTGCTGCGACACCGCGCGATCAAGGTCCCGGTGCTGGCGCAGGACGTGAAGGAGGACATATTCGGTCATCTTGCCGGTCAGGTTGGTGTCGACCACCCGCACCAGCGGGATATTGGCCGGGATCTCGGGGTTGTCGAGCATGGCCTCCACGCCGGCGCCCAGCGAACTGACGGCGCCCAGGTTGGTCAGCCGGGCGAAAAGGCCGGGCGGCGATTGCCAGGTGATCACGAAGCGCACGGCT
>CAXNFA010000194.1:0-4448 GCA_964201105.1 Alphaproteobacteria bacterium
GACACCGCCGAGAAGTTCGTGAAAGTCGCCAACCCCGCTGCCATTAGCAGCAGTCTAGACCCGCTGGGCTTGGTGCAGACCGTCGCTGGGCGCGCGTCCTTCAAGACCGATCACAAGGCGATGATCAGCATCCGCGACTACATCGACAAGCGTGGCACAGTTGATGGCAAGCGCCTGCTCGACGACTTCAGCAGCGACCCATTCGGCTGGTCGCCCGACACCACGCGCTACATCGTCGCGGCCATGCTCATGGCCGGTGAGATCAAGCTCAAGGTCTCAGGTCGGGAAGTGACCGCCGCTGGTCAGCAGGCGATCGACGCGTTGAAGACTAATAACTCCTTCAAGCCGATCGGCGTTTCGCTGCGGGACGAACGTCCGTCGATCGAAACCCTAAGCCGCGCGGCGGAACGGCTTACCGAACTAGTGGGTGACATGGTGATCCCGCTGGAGCAGGAGATCAGCAAGGCAGCCGCCAAGCACTTCCCGCGCTTCCAGCACGACTATGGATCCCTGGCGGAGAAGCTCAGCGGCCTCGGGCTGGCCGGTAGTGACCGCGTCCGAACGCTGAACCAGGACATCGCCGACGTCCTATTCACCGATGCATCGGATGCTCCCCAGCGCTTGGGCGCTGAAACTTCGGCGATCTACGACAACCTCAAGTGGGCGCTCGACGTGAAGCGTGCGCTGGACAACGGCCTCGACGCCACTCTGCGTGATCTCCAAGCCCATCGCCGAGACATCGAAGCCTTGCCAGACACCGGTGCGCCCGGCGAGCTGCGCCGTGAACTGTCGGGAGACTTGGGGACGCTGTCAGAACGCTTGGGCAAAGAAGACTTCTACAAGCACACCACCGACTTAAACTCACAACTGACCCATCTACAGAGCCGCGTGCGCGACGCGGTCATCACGCTGTCCACCCAGCAGAAGCTCCGCCTGATGGAAGGTGTGGAGGACTTGCAGCGTATCCCCGAGTGGAATGAACTGACCCAGGAAGAACGCGGGAACGCTGTGAACCGACTGGACGGACTTGCGCTGGACGCCGCACAGGATCTGTTCGGCCTCAAGAAGCTTCTGGCCCGTGATTACGACATCAACAGCACCATTGAAGATCTAAAGCGCTCAATCCAACGTCAAGGCCAGGACCGCCAGCGTCTGCGCCTGCAGGAAGAACGGTCTAAGTCCGGGGAGCAGGGATCCTCCAAACTCTTCGGGACTGTTGCTGTACCGGTAAAGATCACGACGGCTGCCGGCCTCGACGCGCTCATTCATCAGCTCCACGAGATCAAGTCACAGGTCGGCCTCTACTCAGAGATCGAGGTGACGTTCCTGGTCGGCAACGAAGGCGATCAGTAGGTGGCATTCGACCAAGCAACAAGAAACCGTCTGCAACGCTTCGTCACCGACGCGCGCCGTGGTCTGGAAGAAGAGTTCACCCGGCAGCTCCAGAACGACTACGGCCTGGACCCGGTCTCTGGTACGGCTTCGCCACTCGAAAGCCTCCGCCACATCAACGATCAGCAGCGGGAAACAGCACGGATTCTGCGCGATACGCTGGCCCACTATTGTGCCAGCTCCGATACCGACACCCCGGCGGGTCTTGATCGGATCGTTCGCGAACAGGCCTTCACCGTCCTCAACCGCCTGGCGGCGCTGCGCATGGCGGAAGCGCGGGGTTTGCTGATTGAGTCTGTCGGCAATGGCTACCAGGCCAAGGGCTTCCAACTCTATGCCCGCCTGGCCGGTGCCGGCCTAGGTGAGACCGGCGATGCCTATCGCGTCTACCTACAAAGCGTATTCGACGAGTTCTCACTGGATCTGCCTGGCCTCTTCGATCGCTTTTCGCCCCAGGGGCGACTTTTCCCCCGTGAGGCGGCGCTGCTTCAGGTGCTGACCCTCATCAACCACGGCGACATCGAACCGCTCTGGGCCGAGGATGAGACGCTCGGCTGGATCTACCAGTACTTCAACTCGAAAGAAGAACGCAAAGCGATGCGCGATGCGTCCCAGGCGCCGCGCAACAGCCGAGAACTCGCCGTCCGCAACCAGTTCTTCACGCCGCGCTATGTGGTCGAGTTCCTGGTCGACAACACGCTGGGACGGCTCTGGTTCAACTGGACGGGCGGGCAAACGTCGCTGCGCGATCGCTGCCAGTATCTACTAGTGAAACCGGATGAAGCGCCCGAGCCGCTCCGCCGCCTGCGCGATCCGCGCACCATCAAGCTCCTCGACCCCGCCTGCGGCTCGATGCATTTCGGCCTCTATGCCTTCGACCTGTTCCACGAGATCTATCGCGAGGCCTGGGATTGGGAGCAGGCTCATGGCCCCGGCGCGCTGGATCGAGAGACCGGCGGAAGTCCCGATCTAAAACCGCTGTCGGAAAGTTATGCCGACCAGGACGCCTTTCTGCGCGACGTTCCGCGGCTGGTTATCAAGCACAACATTTACGGCGTCGATATTGACCCGCGAGCGGCGCAGATCGCGTCGCTCGCGCTGTGGTTGCGGGCGCAGCGGGCTTGGCATGGAGCGGGCGTAAGGGCCATGGACCGGCCGCAGGTGGGACAGGGCCATGTGGTGGCGGCAGTGGCGCCCCCCGCCGAGGTGGACCTGCGCAAACGGTTCATGGAGGAACTCGGTCCTCTGGATGCCGAGCTATTCGAACAGACGCTATTCATGCTCAAGGGCCTGCCCGAGCTTGGCGTGCTGCTACAGGTCGAAAGGGAGTTGCCTGCGCTGATCCGCAAGGTCTTCGGCGAGCATGGGCCCATGTTCTCGAAGGAGGATGTGGCGCAGTGGCAAAAGGCCGAGGCGCGTCTGCGCGAAGCGCTGGCGGATTATGCCCGTGCAGCGCGCTCCACCTATCAAGGGCGGCTATTCGCGGAAGACGCGCTCCAAGGGCTGCGGATGATCGATCACTGCAGCGAAGTGTTCGACGTTGTTGTGATGAATCCGCCGTTTGGTGCGTTGGCCGCAGGAACAAAACCTCAATTGATCAATTCTTTTCCACGTAGCAAGAGTGATCTTCTTGCAATTTTTGTTGAACGAGGGCTGGAACTATTACGTGGTGAAGGGCGGATTGGCGCAATCACATCAAGGACATGCTTCTTTCTCTCAAGTTTTAAGAGATGGCGCGAAGATATCCTGCTGCAACACGCTCCACCTGAAGTTGTTGCTGACCTAGGCCTCGGGGTGATGGACGATGCGATGGTTGAAGCTGCGGCGTACGTCTTGGAGAAACGATCATGACAACATTCCTGCGGTTGTTAGCTGATCAGGACAAAGCGGCCAGCTTGAAAGAAGCATGTGAAAATCTCCGCCAAAGCGGAGGAGGATCAGATGTTTTTATTTTGGATCCATCTTCATTTCGAACTGTTCCAGGAAGCCCATTCTCGTACTGGGTGAGTAACGATATTCGCTCTCATTTCGAACACGAGGAAAACCTCTTTCAAAGCAATGCCAGTGCAAGCGTCGGTGCCTCAACGAAAGACAACTTCCGGTACACTCGAATTTGGTTTGAAGTGGATGAACAACGCGTCTGCAGAGCGCGCCGTGAGACTTTTGGAAAACCTTGGGTTTCTTTTGCAATGGGTGGGAATCTGTCGCCCTTCTATCGAGACGTTGGCGTGGTGCTTAATTGGAAAAATGACGGGTCAGAGCTTAAGGCGGCCATCAGCGAGTACCGTGGATCTCGCGGATGGGGCTACCAGTGGAGCGCTGCCCTAAATGGGCACGATTATTATTTCGACGCTGGTTTTTCATGGCCAAAGCGTGCTCGCCGTTTTGCACCTCAGATAATGCCAGCTGGATGTATTTTCTCCGATAGAGGATTCGCCGCCTTTTTTGGAGAAAAGGAGCGTCTGCCTAGCCTGGCTATACTGAACAGCTTGGCATTTGACTATTTATTCAAAGTTGCGCTTGGTCGATTTGGGTATCCGGAATTTTTGGTGGGTGTCTTGAATAAGGTGCCGCTTGCCGGAGCTAGTCCGAAGGTGGCGAGCGAATTAGAACAATTTTCGAAACGCGCTTGGGTCTTACGGCGCACACTCGACACCATCGACGAAACATCACATGCCTTCTACTTACCGGGCGCACTGCGAGCGCATCTCGGAGACTACGACCCGTTGTCCATCGAGGCAGAGCTGGCTGATATCCAAGCGGCCATCGACGAAACTGCCTTCGATCTCTATGGCTTCAGCGCTGCAGACCGCACCGCAGCGCTCGGCTCATCCGTTTTGACTGGCGTGGAAGCCAGTGAGGACGCAGACGACGTCGTAGACGAAATGCCAGATGACGAAAGCGCCGCAGCCGTCGACCAGGCATACGGACTATTAAGTTGGGCCGTCGGCGTAGCATTCGGTCGCTTCGACTGGCGCCTCGCGACCGGAGAGCGCGACGCACCGCCCGAGCCTGACGCGTTCGATTTTCTCCCAGGCAAGAGCCCCGGCATGCTG
>CAXNFA010000195.1:0-4440 GCA_964201105.1 Alphaproteobacteria bacterium
TTGTCGTGCCAGGTGTCGGCGCATTCCTTCCGTGGCGGCAGGTCGCCATGGGCGCCCTTGCCGGGATAGCAGAAGCCCTGCGGCACCACGGCGATGCGCGATTCGTCGTAGAAGTCCGGCCGGTCGATGGCGAGCCACTGGCGCAGCCGGTCGCCCGAGGGATCGTTCCACGACAGGCCGCTGTGGTGGACCTTGGTGCCCGGGGCCTGGCCGCAGATCACCACCCGCGCCGTCGTGCTCGCCCGGATGACCGGGCGCGGCCCCAGGGGCAGGTCGGTACAGATCCGGCAAGCGCGCAAGCTCCCGAGCAGGCCCGGCAGTGCTTGATCGCTGACCGGCTGTTCCCTAGCTTGGCTGCGCAATTTTGCGGTGGCGGAGCGTTCCATGCGGTTTGACGGTACCGATTCCTATTTGGCCACCGATGATCTGGTGGTGGCGGTCAACGCGGCCATTGCCCTGCGCCGGCCGCTCCTGATCAAGGGCGAACCGGGCACCGGCAAGACCGTGCTGGCCACCGAGGTGGCGCGGGCGCTGAACAAGCCCCTGATCGAGTGGCACATCAAGTCCACCACCAAGGCGCAGCACGGCCTCTATGAATACGACGCCGTGGCCCGTCTGCGCGACTCCCAGCTGGGTGATCCCCGGGTAAACGACATCGCCAACTACATCGTTCGCGGCAAGCTTTGGCAGGCCTTTACCAGCCCCGACATGCCCGTGCTGCTGATCGACGAGATCGACAAGGCCGACATCGAGTTCCCCAACGACCTGCTGCAGGAACTCGATCGCATGGAATTCCACGTCTACGAGACGCGCGAGACCGTGAAGGCGGCGCAACGCCCGGTGGTGATGATCACCTCGAACAATGAGAAGGAGCTGCCCGACGCCTTCCTGCGCCGCTGCTTCTTCCACTACATCCGCTTTCCCGACCGCGACACGATGCAGCAGATTGTCGATGTTCACTTCCCCGGCATCCAGAAGCGCCTTGTCGCCGAGGCCATGAACATCTTCTACGAGATCCGCGAGGTGCCGGGGATCAAGAAGAAGCCATCGACCTCGGAGCTGATCGACTGGCTGAAGCTGCTGGTCGCCGACGACCTGTCGCCCGAGGCGCTGCGCGCCAAGGATGCGAAGAACATGATCCCGCCGCTGCATGGTGCACTGCTGAAGCATGAGCAGGACGTGCATCTTCTGGAACGACTCGCCTTCCTGCAGCGGCGCGAGGGCCGCTAGAGGCAGCCGCGATGTTCTTCAACCTCTTCTATGAACTGAAGCAGGCCAAGGTGCCGGTGAGCGTGCGCGAATATCTCACGCTGCTCGAAGCCATGGATGCGGACGTCGCCGCGCTGAAGGTGGAGGACTTCTACTATCTCGCCCGCACCACCCTGGTGAAAGACGAACGCCACCTCGACCGCTTCGATGTCGTCTTCGGCAAGGTGTTCAAGGGCCTGAGCTTCGTTTCCGAGGTGGAAGGAATCGAGGCGCAGATCCCGGCCGAGTGGCTGCAGAAGCTCGCCGAGAAATTCCTCACCGACGAGGAAAAGGCGCAGATCGAGGCACTGGGCGGCTGGGACAAGCTGATGGAGACGCTGCGCCAGCGGCTCGCCGAGCAGAAGGGCCGGCACCAGGGCGGAAGCAAGTGGATCGGCACCGCCGGCACCTCGCCCTTTGGCGCGCATGGCTACAACCCTGAAGGCGTGCGCATCGGCCAGGATGAATCGCGCCACCGTCGCGCCGTGAAGGTTTGGGACAAGCGCGAATTCCGCAACCTCGATGACTCGCTCGTCATCGGCACGCGCAACATCCAGCTGGCCTTGCGCCGCCTGCGCAAGTTTGCGCGTGAAGGCGCGCCGGAAAAGCTCGACCTGCCTGGCACGATCCGCTCCACCGCGCACAATGCCGGCTGGCTCGACCTGCAGATGGTGGCGGAGCGACGCAACACGGTGAAGGTGCTGCTGCTGCTCGACATCGGCGGTTCGATGGACGACTTCATCAAGGTCAGCGCCGAGCTCTTCTCCGCCGCCAAGTCGGAGTTCAAGCATATCGAGCACATCTACTTCCACAATTGCCCCTATGAATCCGTGTGGAAGGACAACCGCCGCAGGAATAGCGAAAGAACGCCGACGGTTGACCTCATCCGTACCTATGGCCGCGACTGGAAGCTGATCTTCGTCGGCGACGCCAGCATGAGCCCCTATGAGATCGCGGTGCCCGGCGGCAGCGTCGAGCACTGGAACGAGGAAGCGGGCCAGGTGTGGATGCAGCGCCTGACCGATCACTTCGAACATGTCGCCTGGCTGAACCCGGTACGCGAGGATTACTGGAACCACACCCAGTCGATCCAGATGATGAAGCAGCTGGTCGACGACCGCATGTATCCGCTGACCCTGGAAGGACTGGACCGCGCCATGCACGAGCTGAACCGATGACGGACTCCCTCAAGGGCGGCTGCGCCTTCGTCAATGGCCAGTTCGTGCCGCTGGCCCAGGCCGGCGTGCCGGTGATGGACTATGGCTTCCTGCGCTCGGACGCGACCTATGACGTCGTGCACGTGTGGGACGGCACCTTCTTCCGGCTCGACGATCACCTCGACCGTTTCGAGCGCAATGTGGCGGCGCTGCGCATGCGATCGCCCCACAGCCGCACGGAGATGCGCAACATCCTGATCGCCTGCGTGGCCAAATCGGGTTTGCGTGACGCCTATGTCGAGATGATCATGACGCGTGGCGTGCTGCCGCTGGGCACGCGCGACCCACGCC
Source organism: Alphaproteobacteria bacterium (assembly GCA_964201105.1). Taxonomy (GTDB): domain Bacteria; phylum Pseudomonadota; class Alphaproteobacteria; order SHVP01; family SHVP01; genus CANJEJ01. Next base: position 2,757 of record CAXNFA010000195.1, read on the forward strand.
GCGCCACCAACCGCTTCACCGCCTTCGCCGCGCCCTTTGTCTCCTATGCCAGCGCGGAGCAGAAGAGCCGCGGCTTCCATGTCGTCATCGCACGAACAGTGGAACGCATCGCACCCGAGGCGGTGGACCCCACGGTGAAGAATTATCACTGGGCCGACCTGACCAAGGGCCTGTTTGAAGGCTATGACCGCGGCGCCGACACCGTGATCCTGACCGATGGCGCCGGCGCCGTGGTGGAAGGGCCGGGATTCAATGTCTTCTGCATCGAGAATGGCACGGTGGCGACACCGGATCGCGGCGGGCTGGACGGCATCACCCGCCGCACCGCGCTGGAGATGGCCGCCGAACTGGGCATTCCCACCCGCATCGAGCGCGTCAGCGTCGAACGCTTCCTCAACGCCGACGAGGCCTTCCTCACCTCCACCGCCGGCGGCGTACTGCCGATCACGCGCATCGACGACCGGATTCTGGGGAACGGCGCGCCCGGTCCGGTGACGCTGCGGCTGATGGATCGCTATACGGGATGGCACCGCGACGGGCGCTTTGCCACACCTGTGGACTACGTGTGAACCACCTGTTGGATGATCTCTGCTCCCTGGCCACGGAGGCCGGCGATGCCATTCTCGACGTGGCGCGGACACCGGTTGCAAGCCGGGCCAAGGCCGATGCGAGTCCGGTGACGCTCGCTGACGAGGCGGCGGACCTGCTGATCCTGGCCGGGCTGCATCGGCTGGCGCCGGAGATCGAGGTGATCTCGGAAGAATCCATCACCGCCGCGCGCATGGGCTGCGCATTTCCTGACCGCTTCTGGCTTGTCGATCCGCTCGACGGAACCAAGGAATTTCTCAAGGGCAACGGCGAATACACGGTCAACATCGCGCTGGTGGAAAACGGCGTGCCGGTGCTGGGCGTGGTGCATGCGCCGGCGTCGGGCTGGACCTATGCCGCGGGTGGCGGGCAGGTGTTCCGCCGCCAGGGCCGGGGCGCGGCATCCGCCATCGCGGCCCGTCCCTGCCCCGCGCGGCCGCTGGCGCTGGTCAGCCGGTCGCACCGCGACGCGAAGACCGATGATTACTTGCGCGGCCTGGGCGAGATCGAGGAGCGCAGCGTGGGCAGCTCGCTGAAATTCTGCCTGCTCGCGGCGGGCGAAGGCGATCTCTACGCCCGCTTCGGCAGCACGATGGAATGGGATACAGCCGCCGGCCACGCCATCCTGGCGGCGGCGGGCGGCAGCGTCTGCACGCTGGACGGCGCGCCGTTGCGCTATGGCAAGGCCGGGCTGGAAAACCCCGATTTCATCGCGCGGGGCAAGCCCGCGCTCTAGGCGTTGACGTCGACGACCGTGCGGCCGCGCACCTGGCCCTTGAGAATCTGCGCCGAGCGGTCGAGCAGCTGGCCGAAAGGCACCACCTCGGTCATCGCGTCGAGCTTGTCGAGCGGCAGGTCCTTCGACAGCCGGCGCCAGGCCTCGCGCCGGCGCTCCGCCGGGCAGAAGACCGAATCAACGCCCAGCAGCGCCACGCCGCGCAGGATGAAGGGCAGCACGCTCGTGGGCAGGTCGATGCCCGCGGCATTGCCGCAGGTGGCGACCGCGCCACCGCGCGCGATCTGCGTGAGCACCGTGGCAAGGATCTGGCTGCCCACGGTATCCACCGCGCCAGCATAGAGTTCCTTGTCGAGTGGC
>CAXNFA010000196.1:0-4430 GCA_964201105.1 Alphaproteobacteria bacterium
ACCCCTCGCCAAGGGAGGGGGACTCAATTCCGATACCGCAGGAAGGGCGGGTCAGGCGCGTGCGTAGGCAGCCTTCGCCAGATTGTGCCTGTCCTCGTCGACCGAATCCGTTGTGATACCGGCCTGCTCGAAATACAACTTCAGGTTGAATATCGCCAAGACGATGGCCGATTCCGGCGGTTTCTTCGGTTGCGCCGTGGCCAGCACGTCCGCCACCAGCTCGGCCGTCACGCGCTCGGCGGCCCGCTCCGCGCCCAGGATGACAGAGCGCAGCGGACCCGTTTCGGTCAGGGGGCCAGCAAGCTTCTTGGCCGACAGGCGAGCCTTGCGCAGGCGGACTGTGACCTTGGTCTGCCAGGGGGCCACGGCATCGGCCATGGCGGCAACCTGGGCCGGATCGAGCCTGAGGCCGCGATAGCCTGCCCACAGGCAGCCGAGCAGCAGCATCACGTCGAGGCTGTGGTCGTCCTGCAGCCGGAGGCAGATTTCGCGCACGCTGCGCCGCTCATAGGTGGCGAGTGCGAAGGACCAGAAGGCGGCGCCATGGGTGGCCTGATTGCTCATCACGCAAGGCCCACGGCGGCATCCCGCTCTGCTAAGGTGCCGCCAACCTGAATCGATGCCATGGAACCATGACCGAGCGCGAGGAACTGGAACGCAAGCTGATCGAATTGCGCACCGAACATGGCGATCTCGACACCGCCGTCGCCGTCCTGCTGGAACGGCCGCCCTATGATCAACTGAAGCTGCAGCGTCTGAAGAAGCGGAAGCTGATCCTGAAGGACCAGATTCGCCAGATCGAAAGCGCCCTGCATCCCGATATCATCGCCTGATACCGGACCCACCGCTAGAGCACGGTCCGATTAGATGGAACGCCTTCGGCGATCCATCTAATCGGATATTGCTCTATCCGCTGGCGGCAACGGCTTTCAGGGCCTTTTTGTTGGCATACATGTCGCGGTCCGCGGCGGCCAGCGCATGGCCCACGTCTTCCGACCCGCTGAACGTGTAGACACCGATGGCCACCCGGATGGGAATTTGACGCCCGTTATATTCCAGCGGGGTTTCCATGATGGTGGCCGACAGGCTCTCCGCCTTTTCGCGGGCCTTCTCGCCGTCGGTCTCGTCCAGGATGATGCCGAATTCATCGCCCCCGAGGCGGCCCACCGTGTCGGACTCCCGGATGTTCCGCTCCAGCAGGGCGGCCACATGGCGCAGCGCCTCGTCGCCGGCGGCATGGCCATGGGTGTCGTTGATTTCCTTGAAGTCGTTGAGGTCGACATAGACCACGCTGCTGGTGCTGCCATAGCGGTCGTTGTGCGCCATGCTGCGGGTCAATTCGCGCACGAAGGCGCGGCGGTTGGGCACGGGGATCAGCGGATCGCGGTCGGCCAGGCGCTCCAGCGTTGCCAGGCGTTCGCGCGCGGCGGACAGTTCCTTCCGCATCTGCTCCACCTCGGACATCAGGGTCATCAGAGCGTCGCGGACCTTGGGGGTCAGCTCCGAGGCCGGGATGCCCATGACCGACACGGTGTCTTCGACAGCACGGACGGCGGCAGAGTCGGCCGCCTGAACGGGCTGGGCGGCAGTGGTACGACCGGCCGGTGCGGCGCGATTGACGCGCGCCACCGGTGTCGTCCCTACCGAACGGGTGGGAGTGAGCTTCATGGTTTGATCGCTTCGACGGCCCCTAGAAGACGAAAGTGCGTATCCGAGTGCCCCTAAGCGTCCGAATTACCCGGGAAGCGCTTTCGCCGTCAGTAATAGATATCACTATGGTTAATGCTTGGTTAGCCGAATTGCATAAAGGAGGCCCCCGCCTATAATCGCGGGCACTGAGGGTTAAGGCCTTTGAATGACTCAAGAATCCCCCGCCGTCGGTATCATCATGGGCAGCCAGTCGGACTGGGCAACCATGCGCCATGCGGCGGAAACGCTCGCGGCGCTGGGCGTCACCCATGAATACCGCATCGTCTCCGCGCACCGCACGCCCGACCGGCTGGTCGAATATGCGAAGACGGCGCGCGGCCGCGGGCTGAAGGTGATCATCGCCGGCGCCGGCGGCGCCGCCCACCTGCCCGGCATGGCCGCCGCCATGACGCCCCTGCCCGTCTTTGGCGTGCCCGTGAAGAGCCAGTCGCTCAACGGGCTCGACAGCCTGCTCTCCATCGTCCAGATGCCGGCCGGCATTCCTGTCGGCACCACCGCCATCGGCAAGGCCGGTGCGATCAACGCGGCCCTGCTCGCGGCCTCGGTTCTGGCACTGAACGACCCGGCGATTGCCGCCGCGCTGGACGCGTGGCGCGCGAAGCAGACCGCGGCGGTCGCCGAAACGCCGCGCGACGACGCCTGAGCCTTTCCCGCAGATGACCGTCATCGCACCCGGCGCCACCATCGGCATCCTGGGCGGCGGCCAGCTGGGCCGCATGCTGGCCATCGCGGCGGCGCGGCTCGGCTATCGCTGCCACATCTTCGCGCCGGACGCCGAATCGCCCGCCGGCGATGTGTCCGCCGCCCTGACGCGCGCCAGCTATGACGATGTCGACGCCCTGCGCGCCTTCGGGGGCGCCGTCGATGTCGTGACGCTGGAATTCGAGAATGTGCCCGTGCCGGCGGTGAAGCAGCTGGCGGCACTGAAGCCGGTGCGCCCCGGCGCCCGCGCGCTGCAAGTGACGCAGGACCGGCTGGCGGAAAAGGACTTTGCCCGGGGCCTCGCGCTCGACACCGCGCCCTATCGCGCCGTCAACGACGTGGCCGAGCTGAAGGCCGCGCTGACCGCACTGGGCACGCCCGCGATCCTGAAGACGCGCCGGCTTGGCTATGACGGCAAGGGCCAGGTGCGGATCAGGAGGATGGACGAAGCGGACGCCGCGTGGCGCGAGATCGGCGGCAGCAACAACATCCTCGAAGGCTTCGTTGGCTTCGACTTCTAACTCTCCATCGTCGCCGCACGCGGTGCGGATGGCGCCTTCCGCGCCTTCGACGCGGTGCGCAACCGGCACGAAGACGGCATCCTGCGGGAAAGCCGCGTGCCCTCTGCCGCGCTGCGCAGCACGATCGAGGCCGCCACCGCGGCAGCGCAGCACATGGCCGAGGCGCTGAATTATGTCGGCGTCTTCGCCGTCGAGTTCTTCGTGCTGAAGGACGGACGCATCGCCGTCAACGAGATGGCGCCGCGCGTTCACAATTCCGGCCACTGGACCATCGACGCCTGCCGCACCGACCAGTTCGAGCAGCATGTCCGCGCCGTCTGCGGCCTGCCGCTCGGCCCGGTCGAGCGTCACAGCGATGTGGTGATGGAAAACCTGCTCGGCGACGAGATCGATGCCTGGCCCGCACTGCTTGCGGAGCCCGCCGCAAAGCTGCATCTCTATGGCAAGAGCGAGGCCCGCCCCGGCCGCAAGATGGGCCATGTCACGCGGCTGTCGCCGCGCCGCTAGACCGCCCGGCGGCGGCGTGCCGCGGCACGCGCCAGCGGCGACTTGCCGAGGAAGGTCGCCGGATTGGGTAGGCGGCCCAGCGTCTTTTCCACCGTGCCGCGCAGCTTGCCGATGCGCATGACATCGGCGATGCGGCGGTCGAGGAAGGCCCAGGTATCGGCATAGTCCTCGCTACCATCGTCGAGCCAGTAGGCGAGCGTGCTGGAATAGACGCCGGCGAGCAGCATGCGCTTGGTGTAGAAGCTGAAATCGGTGGACGTGTCGCCCGCCGCGCGCCAGATCAGGTCGACGGTGTGATAGAGGCCGCGCAGGCCATCGACGCCGAAGCCCGGCATCAGCTGCAGCGCCACCGCCTTGCGGATCGCCTCGCGGTGCGGCGCATTCTGCTCGATGCGCAGCTTCACCGCCGTCTTGATGCGCTCGCGGATTGGCAGCTTGGAAATATCCTGCTTCGTCAGTTCCCAGGCGAGGCGGCGGTCGGCATCGGCGACAAAGAAGGCGATGACGTCACGCACTCCGTTGGGGAAGGCGCGCTCGGCCATCGTCGCGTCATAGCCGGCATCGCACACGGCGGCATCGAGCGTCGCCTGCGACCAGCCGTCGAAGGGCACATGGCGCAGCACTGCCGCGAGGATCGCCTGCTTTTCACTCTCCAGGGGATCGTTCATCCGTCGTCCTCCACCACGTCGCCGGGCTTGAGCCAGTATTTCCATTCCGTCTCGAACAGCAGGTCGCCCATGTCGACCATGCGCGCCGGGTAGAGCACGCCGTCGAGGTGATCACATTCATGCTGCACGACGCGGGCATGCAGGCCGGTCGCCTCGCGCTCGATGAAGGAGCCGTCAGGCTGGAAGCCGCGATAGCGAATATGGGCGTGGCGCGGCACCTTGCCGCGCAGGCCAGGCACCGACAGGCAGCCTTCCCAGCCAAGTTCCATTTCATCGCCCACCGCCTCGATTTCCGGGTTCACCAGCACGGTGAGGGGCATGG
>CAXNFA010000197.1:0-4421 GCA_964201105.1 Alphaproteobacteria bacterium
AGATGGCGGGCGATGCGGTCGCCCAGCAGCACGGCGGGCACATTGGCGACCATCATGCCCAGTGTCGTCCCGGCCACGACGGCGACCAGCGCCTCGTAGCGGGCAGCAAGCGCCACGGTGGCGATCTGGGTCTTGTCGCCCATCTCGGCCAGGAAAAAGCAGACCAGGGTCGTGATGAACACGCCATGGCGCGGCACGACAGCCTCGTCGTCGAGCTTGTCCGGGATCATAATCCACGCGGCCATCGCCAGGAAGGACAGGCCGAGGATCCAGCGCAGGGTCAGCGGTCCGATCAGCGTGGTGAGCCAGGCGCCCAGCCCGCCGGCCACCGCATGATTGGCGAGCGTCGCCACCAGGATGCCGGCGATGATCGGCCAGGGCTTGCGAAACTTCGCCGCCAGCACGAAGGCAAGCAGCTGCGTCTTGTCGCCGACTTCGGCGAGGGCGACGATGCCCGTCGAAACAAGAAAGGCTTCCATTTCAGTCCCCGAGGGCCGGGCTTGCGAAACACCATGACGCAGCGCCCGGCCCGGCCCAAGGATGGATCGGAACGCCACGTCAAAGGTCTCGCCAAACACCTGTCGGATGCGCCATGGCGGGGCCAGCAGCCCCACCAAGTCTGTTGACGCACCCCCCTCTGAAGACGAGGGCGGCTACTCCCCAATGACTGGCGCGGACCTTAGTTGCGGCCGGTCCGGATTGCAAACGTGGCGAAATGTCCCTGCCGCCGGGCAACTGTTGCCCGGCAGACCGGCGCGCGCCTGTTCCTGGATGCTGCGCAAACCCCTGAAAAGCCTGCGATTCCGCGCCTTTCACGGCGTGGCATAGGCCATGCAACGGATGATCCGCCTGCGATGCAGGCCCTTCTTACGTACCGAGGCGGCCAAAGTGCCGCTTCTCCTGGCAAGGGATGAAGGGAAATGGAAAACGCGTCTTATGTTGGCTTGTCCTATCAGGTGGCGCTCGCCCGCCAGATGGATGTGGTGTCCAACAACATTGCGAACCTGAACACCGCGGGCTTCCGCGGAGAACGGGAAATCTTCGAGGAAGTGCTGGAGAAGGCCACCAACGGCCGCCGCATCTCCTTCGTGCAGGACCGTGGCATCTGGCGCGACACGCGCGAGGGCCCGATCACGCACACCGGACGCACCTATGACGTGGCGCTGAACGGCAACGCCTATTTCGTGGTCGATACCGCGGATGGCCAGCGCTACACCCGCGACGGGCGTTTCCAGCTGGGCCAGCAGGGCCAGTTGATCACCGCCAGCGGCGACACCGTGCTCGATGCCGCCAACAACCCCATCGTCATCGACGGCGCCGACGGCGATGTCACCATCGGCCAGGATGGCTCGGTGAACTCGCGCCTCGGCCAGATCGCCCGCTTCCAGCTTGTGCGCTTCGCCGACGAGCAGCAGATGCAGAAGGCTGGTGACGGCCTCTACCGCACCGACCAGCCGGCACAGCCCGCCGCCGATGCGGTGCGCGTGCTGCAAGGCTCCGTCGAAGGCTCGAACGTCCAGGGCGTGGTCGAGGTGACCCGCATGATGGACATCTCGCGCCGCTACCAATCCACGGCTCGCATGATCGAATCGAGCCACGACCTGATGCGCCGGTCAATCGAACGACTGGGCAAGGTGGCATCGGCCTGATGGCCGCTGCTCCCACAACTGAGAGGAATATGACATGAGATCCTTGAGCATCGCATCGACGGGCATGCTGGCCCAGCAGCTCAATGTCGAGGTCATCTCGAACAACATCGCCAACTTGCAGACGACCGGTTTCAAGCGTCAGCGGGCGGAGTTCCAGGATTTGATCTATCAGAACGAGCAGCGCATGGGCGCCACCTCCTCCGACCAGGGCACCATCGTGCCAACGGGCGTGCAGATCGGCTCCGGCGTCAGCGCCGGCGCGGTCTATCGCATCACCGACCAGGGCTCGCTCGTCCAGACCGGCAACACCTATGACGTCGCCATCCAGGGTCGCGGCTATTTCCAGATCCAGCTGCCGAATGGCGACACCGCCTACACCCGCGCCGGCTCGTTCCAGCTGAGCCCGACCGGCGAACTCGTCACCCAGGAAGGCTACTCGGTCAACCCTGGCATCACCGTGCCGCCCAACGCGATCGAAGTCTCGGTCAACCCGTCGGGCGAGGTACAGGTCAAGACGCCGGGCGCCGTGGCGCCGCAGAATGTCGGCCAGCTCGAACTCGCCACCTTCTCCAACGAAGCCGGCCTTGAGAGCGTGGGCGACAACCTCTTCCTGGAAACGCCCGCCTCGGGCGCGGCCACCACCAACGTGCCGGGCACGGAAGCGGTTGGCACGATCCTGCAGGGCTTCCTTGAAACCTCGAACGTCAACCCGGTGTCGGAAATCACCACGCTGATCACGGCGCAGCGCGCCTACGAAATGAATTCTCGCGTCATCACCGCCTCGGACGAAATGCTCCGCACCGTCGCCGCGCTGAGAAGCTAGGGGAGCTGACCGATGAAACTCCTCGTGACGTCCGCTGTCGTTGCCATTGGCATCCTTTCGGCCAGTGCCGCGATGGCCGAGATTCGCCTGAAGCCGCGCATCGTCGTTACCGGCAGCCACATCACGCTTGGCGATCTGTTCGACGGCGCAGGTGCCGCCGCCGCGGCCAATGTCGGTCCCGCGCCAGAGCCTGGCCAGAAGATCGCCCTGCGGCTGCCCAGCGTCGTCGCCTTCGTGCAGGCGCAGGGGCTGGAATGGACGCCCGGCCCTGCCGTCGGCGTGATCGTGGTCGAGCGCGCGAGCCAGACCATCGGCACCGCAGACATCCTGCCGCTGGTCGAGCGTGCGCTGCGCAAGTCCGGCGTCGAAGGGCTGTTCACGACGGAACTGCGCCAACGGGATCTCGCCATCGAGCTGCCGGTCGGCAAGTCCTATGACCTTGCCATCGCATCCATGAACTTCGACGATGCCTCGGGGCGCTTCGACGCCACGCTGGCGGTGACAACGGCATCGCAGGGCACGCGGAACATTCCCCTTGGCGGCACGGTCAGCCGCCGTGTCGAGATACCGGTCCTGGCCCGTACGGTCGGCCGCGGCGAAACAATCGGCAAGAACGACATCCGCTGGATCGAGATCAGCCGGGAAGAAGCGCGCCGCGACATTGTCGGCGATGCCGATCTCGTCGTTGGCCAGCAGGCGCGCCGCACGCTGCAAGGCGACCGGCCACTGCGACCGGCCGACCTGCAGAAGCCCGTCGTGGTGCAGAAAAACGACCTCGTCACCATGACGGTTGCCAGCACCCACATGACCCTGGTGATGACCGGCGTCGCGCAGGAGGACGGATCGCTGGGCGACACCGTCCGCCTGCTCAATCCCAAGAGCAAGAAGACGGTGCAGGGCATCGTCACCGGCCTCAAGGAAGTCCGCATCCCGTCCGGCTCGCCGCTCCAGCTCGCCCGAAACTAGGCCGCGCCGCCAACCCGTATCGACAGGTCCAACACCATGTCCCTCCCCCGCTCCACGCCCGCTCGCCTTGGCCTGTGCGTTGGTCTCGTGCTTGCGCTTGGCGCCTGCAACGCGGTCAACCGGCTGGCAACCATCGGCACGCCTCCGCCGATGTCGCCCATCACCAACCCGACGCAGCAGCCTGGCTACCGCACCGTGAGCCTGCCGATGCCGGACCCGGAAGAGCCCACCCACATGGCCAACAGCCTGTGGCGCCAGGGCGCCCGCGCCTTCTTCAAGGATCAGCGCGCCGCCCGCATCGGCGACATCCTGACCGTGCAGATCGCCATCGACGACAGGGCGACGGTCGACAACGCCACCGAGCGCACGCGCACCAGCACGGAGAATAACGGCATCACCAACCTGCTGGGCTATGAAGGCAGCCTGGGCCGCATCCTGCCGCAGGCAGTGAACCCGGCATCGCTGCTCAACCTGAACGGCAACTCCGCACAGACCGGCGAAGGAAAGATCGAGCGCAATGAATCGATCAACGTGACGGTCGCCGCCATCATCACCCAGGTGCTGCCGAACGGGAATCTTGTCATCCAGGGCCGGCAGGAGGTGCGCGTCAACTTCGAGGTGCGCGAGTTCCTGATCACCGGCATCGTGCGGCCCGAGGATATTTCCTCGTCCAACTTCATCCAGCACACCCAGATCGCCGAGGCGCGAATTTCGTACGGCGGACGCGGGCAGATCACAGATTACCAGCAGCCCCGCTACGGGCAGCAGGTTCTTGACGTGATCTTCCCCTTCTAAGCGTCCGTCCTTGCCAGCGAAAAGGCCGGTCCAGAATGGACCGGCCTTTTCCTATTCCGGGTTTCGCTCAGACAGCGGCGATCAGTCGTCGCGATAGACGCGCTCGCGGCGCTCGTGGCGCTCCTGCGCCTCGATGCTCAGCGTGGCGATTGGCCGGGCCATCAGGCGCTTGATGCCGATCGGCTCTT
>CAXNFA010000198.1:0-4409 GCA_964201105.1 Alphaproteobacteria bacterium
AACAAGATCGACAAGAAGGGACGCGTGTCAGTCCCCGCGTCGTTTCGCGCCGCGCTGAACGCCCAGACCTTCGCCGGCATCGTCGCTTTTCCGTCCTTCACGCTGGCCGCGCTCGAATGCAGCGGTATGGATCGCTTCGAGCAGCTGGCCAACAGCGTCGACGAACTCGATCCTTTCAGCGACCAGCGCGACAATCTCGCCACCGCCATTTTCGCCCGCACCGTGCAGATGCCCTTCGATGGCGAAGGCCGCATCATGTTGAGCGAGCCGTTGCTGGCGCATGCCGGGCTCGACGACCAGGCCGCCTTCGTCGGCCAGGGCCGCACCTTTCAGATCTGGTCGCCATCCGCGCTCGATGCGCATGTGAAGGCCGCGGCACAGCAGGCACGCGACAATCGCGCCGTGCTGAAGATCGGCCCGCGCAATCCGCAGGGTGCCGGGTCATGAACGGCCTTGCCCCCGCCGAAAATTCGCCACATCGCCCTGTCATGGTGAATGAAGTCCGTGCCGCTCTGATGCCGGCGGACGGAGAGTTGTATGTGGACGGCACATTCGGCGCCGGTGGCTATGCCCGTGCCTTTCTTGAAGCCGCGGACTGCCGCGTGATCGGGATCGACCGCGACCCCACCGCGGTGGCGCGCGGGCGCGAACTGGCGCGCAATTACGACGGTCGCCTCGCCGTGATCGAAGGGCGCTTCTCGGACATGGAGCGCCTGCTCGCCGGCGAAGGGGTGACGGCCATTGATGGCGTCGCCTTCGACCTCGGTGTGTCGTCGATGCAGCTTGACCGCGCCGAGCGCGGGTTCTCTTTCCGCTTCGATGGCCCGCTCGACATGCGAATGGGCAATGACGGCCCAACCGCCGCCGATGTCATCAACGGTGAAGACGAAAGTGACCTCGCCGACATCATCTATGAATTCGGCGAGGAGCGTTTTTCCCGCCGCATCGCCCGCGCCATCGTCGAAGCCCGCGGGGTGCAGCCAATTTCCCGCACGCTGGAACTTGCTGCGATTGTCGAAAGCGTCATCCCGGTGCGCGGCGACCAGCGCATCCACCCCGCCACCCGAACCTTCCAGGCGCTGCGTATTCATGTGAATGCGGAACTGGAGGAGATCGAGGCGGGTCTGCGCGCGGCGGAGCGCCTGCTGCGCCCCGATGGCCGGTTGGCTGTGGTGGCCTTTCATTCGCTTGAAGACCGCGTGGTGAAGCGTTTCCTCGCGCAGCGTGCCGGCAAGGCAGGCAGTGCGAGCCGCCACATGCCTGAATTGGCGGCCGGGCCGGCGTCAACCTTCCGCCTGCCGCCTGGCGGCGCCCAGACGCCAGGCGATGAGGAAGTCGCCGCCAACCCGCGTGCGCGCTCTGCACGCCTGCGCAGTGCCCGTCGCACCGATGTGCCAGCCTGGACGGAGGACCGGCGATGAGCCGCCCGCTGATCGTCCTTGCGGTTGCCGTGCTGGGCTTGCTGGCCTTCGCGCTGTTCCAGCTGAAATACGAAGTGCAGACGCTGGACGAGCAGTTGTCGGGCATTCGTCGCCAGATCGCGGTCGAGACCGATGCGATTCATGTGCTCGGCGCAGAGTGGAGTTATCTCAATCGCCCGGATCGCTTGCAGGTGCTGGCTGAACGCTATCTCGACCTGACGCCCATCCAGCCAGCACAGATCAGCACGCTGCAGACCCTGCCCAAGCTCGACCCTCAGTCGCATGCGGTGGCCAAGCTGCCGGCCGCGCCGAAGGCCGGCACGGCCAAGGCCAATGTTACCAAGGTGGCGCGATGACCGCGCCCCAACCGACTTCGAACCACACCTACGACCGCCGCAGCGGACGCACCCGCGCCCAGGTCGAGATCGAAGGCGCGACCAAGCAGGCAGTGGAAACGGGGCATGCACGGCTGCTCGCGGTTTCGGCTGTCTTCGTGTTGTGCTTCGTGGTGCTGGCGGGCCGGCTTGTCCACCTGACTGTGCTGCGCGAGGGGCCTGGCGCCGCCGCCATTGCCCAGGCGGTTACCTCGGCGGACTCCTATCGCGCCGACATTGTCGATCGCAATGGCCTGCTGCTGGCCACTAACGTGCGCTCCGCCTCGCTCTATGCCGAGCCGCGGATCATGATGAATCAGGACGAAGCGGTGGCGAAGCTTGCCACCGTATTTCCCGATGTCGACAAGAAGGAGCTTCTGCTCCGGCTGCACTCCGACAAGAGTTTCACCTGGGTGCGCCGACATATCACGCCGAAGCAGCAGGCGGCGGTCAACGCGCTGGGCATTCCTGGCGTCGGCTTCCTTGACGAGACGCGCCGTATCTACCCGCAAGGCAAGGCTGCCGCCCATGTGCTGGGGTATGTCGGCATCGACAATGAAGGCCTGGCCGGGGTCGAAAAGGCCTTCGACGCGCAGCTCCGCGGCCCTGCGGCGGCCCGCGCCAAGCAATCTCTGCAGCTCAGCATCGATCTCCGTGTGCAGCACATTCTGCGCGACGAGATGGCGCGGGCGGTTACCACTTTCCGCGCCATTGGCGGCGCCGGCATTGTCTATGACGTGCACACGGGCGAAATCATCGCCATGGCCTCGCTGCCCGATTTCGATTCCAACGCCCCGGGCGAGGCGACGCCGGAACAGCTGTTCAATCGCGTGACGCTCGGCGTCTACGAGATGGGCTCGACCTTCAAGGCCTTCACCATCGCCAGCGCGCTGCATTACGGCACATCTGGCATGGAGGACTCATTCGACGCGACCGACCCGATCCGCGTCGGCCGCTTCCAGATCCGCGACGATCATGCGAAGTCGCGCTGGCTGACCTTGCCCGAAATCTTCATGTACTCGTCGAACATCGGCGCGGCGCGGATCGCGATGGAGGTTGGTACAGAGCGCCAGCGCCTTTTCCTGCAACGCCTGGGCCTGCTTAGCAAGCCGGAGATTGAGTTGCCCGAGGTGGGTACACCCATGGTTCCGACGCCATGGCGCGAAATCAACACCATGACCATCGCCTTCGGTCATGGTGTCGCTGTGAGCCCGCTGCAGACCGCCGCGGGCTTTGCGCCATTGATCAATGGCGGCGTACGCGTGCCTTCCACGCTCATCAAGCGCCCGGCGGGCGAAGTCGTGCTGGGCGAGCGCGTCGTGTCGCCGCAAACGGCCGACAACATGCGCCGGCTGATGCGCCTCGTGGTCGAAGAGGGTACCGGCAAGCAGGCAGCCGTGAAGGGGTTTCTGGTTGGCGGCAAGACGGGTACGGCGGAAAAGGCGACCGCTGGTGGTTATGCCCGCAAATCGCTTTTGTCGTCCTTCGTCGCCGCCTTCCCGATGACCGACCCGCGCTATCTCGTCATCGCCATCCTGGACGAGCCGAAAGGCACCAAGGCGACCTACAACTTCGCCACGGGCGGCTGGACCGCGGCGCCGGTGACCAGCCGTGTAATCGCCCGTGCCGCCCCGCTGCTTGGCGTGATGCCAGTGGACGAGGAAAGCGGCGATGTGCTCAAGGCCATGCTGATCTCGAGTCGGAAAGGACGCAGCGGTGCGGCTTTCTGATCTGATCGGCGGCAATGGCCGCGCCCAGGGCATTGAAATCCACGGCCTAACCGCGGACAGCCGGTCAGTGCGGCCTGGCTTCCTGTTCGCCGCGCTGCCTGGCACGCGGGCCGACGGAAGCCGTTTCATCGAAGATGCGATCCGCCAGGGCGCCACTGCCGTGCTGACGCGTCCCGACGTTGCCGTGCCGCATCCCGAAGTCTTCGTTGTGGCCGATGAGAATCCGCGCCGGCGGCTCGCGCTGCTGGCCGCCCGCTTCTACGAGCGCCAGCCTCGCACCGTGGTGGCCGTGACAGGCACCAACGGAAAGACATCGACCGCCAATTTCGCCGCGCAGATCTGGACGCTGCTCGGGCACCGTGCAGGAAGCGTCGGCACCCTTGGCGTCATTGCCGCTGGCAGCGAGATCGCTTCCTCCTTGACGACGCCCGAACCCGTCAGCCTGCACCGCACGTTGCACGACCTGGCCGTTGGTGGCTTCGACCACCTCGCAATCGAGGCGTCGAGCCATGGACTCGACCAGTTTCGTCTCGACGGCGTGCGAATCCAGGCGGGCGCCTTTACCAACATCACGCACGACCATCTCGATTATCATCCCAATGCTGCCGCCTATCTCGCGGCCAAGCTGCGCCTGTTCGAAATCATGACGCCCGGCGGTACGGCGGTGATCAACGCCGATCTGCCCGAGACAAACGTCGTCGTGGCGGCTGCTCGCCGCTGCAAGCTTGACGTGGTCACCTATGGCAGGGCGGTGGATGCCGATTACCGCCTGCTCGACCTGCACGCTGATGGGCGGGGCCAGGCTTTCACGCTCCATGCCCAAGGCGCCGCGCATGCCGTCCGCCTGCCGGTCTTCGGTGGGTTCCAGGCCGCAAATGCCGTGG
>CAXNFA010000199.1:0-4408 GCA_964201105.1 Alphaproteobacteria bacterium
CGCGCCTGTTCCAGCGCACCACGGACCATGCGCAATCCCTCAGCCCGAACCATGACCCCTCAAAGCCTTTGCAACCCCAAAATATGTTATACTATAACATGCCCATGGATGCACCTTACCTGTCTGGCCCCGTTCGTGCCAGTTCCGACCCCATGGTCCTCGACACGGTCAGCCGCCCTGACACCAGCATGGCGATCTGGCAACGGACGTTGCCCTTGTGCCTGCAGACGTGGATCGACAATCTTGCGCCCGACCGCTTGCCACAGGGCCGGATCCTGGTGGGATGCCAGCGGATCAAGGCGGGACTGGCGCCGCTCTTCCCGCCGCCGGCAGCAGGCGGGCAGCGAATGCAACGCTTGCTGATCGACGACATTGCCGCGCTGGCGACGCGCTTCGCCGGACTGCACGGGCTAGACAGCGTGGACATCCGCCTTGAGACAATCGAGGACGACGCCTGCTGGAAGTGGCACCGCGACTATGTGATCACCCGGCTCCTCACCACCTATCGCGGCCCGGCAACCCAATGGATTCAGCCCGCAGATGCCCCCTCTGCCCTGCGACAGCAAGCCGGCTTCACCGGCCCCATCGAACAGATGGAGCGCGGTGCCGTCGTCCTGATGAAGGGGAGTGCCGGTCCGACAGAGCAGGGCGTGGTCCATCGCTCGCCGCCGGTGGCCGGCAGTGGCGTGACCCGGCTTCTGCTCGCGATCAACGCACCGTCAGACGCTTCACCGGAACCGACAGGTTGAGCCTGGCTACTCCGCCGCCTTCGCAGCCGGTGGCACCCAGCGGTCGCGCATGGTGACGAATTCTTCGGCGGCGGTCGGGTGGATGCCGACGGCGGCGTCGAACTGCTGCTTGGTGGCGCCCATCTTCACCGCGACGGCGAGGCCCTGAATGATCTCGCCCGCTTCCGGGCCGACCATGTGGACGCCGACGACGCGCTGGCTCTTCCGGTCGACGACGATCTTCATGAAGGTCTTCTCGTCGCGGCCCGTCAGCGTGTGCTTGAGCCCGCGAAAGGTCGACTTGTAGAGGTCGAGATCGCCATACTTTTTCTGCGCGTCCTGTTCCGACAGGCCGACCGTGGCGACGTTGGGCACGCTGAAGACGGCCGAGGGCACGTCGGCGTGGTCCATCTTGCGCGGGTTGTTGCCGAAGACGGTTTCCGAGAACATCAGACCTTCGTTGAGCGCCACCGGCGTCAGGTTGATGCGGTCGGTCACGTCGCCTACGGCATAGATGTTGTCGATGTTGGTCTTCGACCATTCGTCGACGATCACCGCGCCCTTGGCGTTCAGCTTGACGCCGACGGTGTCGAGGCCAAGGCCCGCCGTGTTGGGTGTGCGGCCGGTGGCGAACATCACCGCATCGGTTTCCATCGTGCCGCCCGTGGTGAGGGTAACGCGCAGGCGGCTGCCCGCCTTCTCGATCTTCGTGATGTCGGTCTTGACGCGGATGTCGATGCCCTTCTTGCCGAGTTCCACGGCAAGGTGATTGCGCACCTCGTCGTCGAATCCGCGCAGGATCTGGTCGCCGCGATAGAGCTGGACCACGTCACTGCCGAGCCCGTTGAAGATGCCGGCGAATTCGACCGCGATGTAGCCGCCGCCGATGACGACGACATGCTTCGGCTGTTCGGGCAGGTGCAGCGCTTCGTTCGAGGTGATGCCAAGCTCCGCGCCCGGAATCGCGGGCTTCACCGGCCAGCCGCCCACTGCGATGAGGATCTTGTCGGCGGTGATGCGCTTGCCGTTCACGTCGAGCGTATGGGCGTCGATGAATTTCGCCGTGCCTTCGTGGATGGCGACGCCGGAGCCCTGCAGGAGGCGGATATAGACGCCATTCAGGCGGTCGATTTCCTTGTCCTTGTTGGCGATCAGCGTCTTCCAGCTGAAGCTGCGCGGACCGACGGTCCAGCCATAGGCCGCCGCATCCTCGAAGTCCTCGTGGAAATGCGAGGCGTAGACGAGCAGCTTCTTCGGGATGCAGCCGCGGATGACGCAGGTGCCGCCGATACGGCTGTTCTCGGCGATGCCCACCTTTGCGCCGTGCTTGGCGGCGACGCGCGCCGCGCGCACGCCGCCGGAGCCCGCACCGAGGACGAAGAGGTCGTAGTCGTAGGAAGCCATGACCGGTGGTGCCTTACTTGTTGAGTCCGCCGAGGCAGAGGTATTTCACCTCCATATATTCATCCATGCCGTATTTGGAACCCTCGCGGCCCAGGCCCGACTCCTTGACGCCGCCGAAGGGCGCCACTTCGGTGGAAATCAGCCCTTCGTTGATGCCGACGATGCCGTATTCCAGCGCCTCGGCGACGCGCCAGATGCGGCCGATGTCGCGGCTGTAGAAATACGACGCGAGGCCGAATTCGGTGTCGTTGGCCATCTGGATGGCCTCGGCTTCGGTCTTGAAGCGGAAGAGCGGCGCCAGCGGGCCGAAGGTTTCTTCCTTCGCCACCAGCATCTTCGGCGTCACGTCGGCGAGGATAGTGGGTTCGAAGAAGGAGCCGCCCAGCGCGTGGCGCTTGCCGCCGACGACGACGCGCGCGCCCTTGCCCACGGCGTCCTGGATATGCTCCTCGATCTTCTCGACCGCCTTCATGTCGATCAGCGGGCCCGGTTCGGTCTCGCCCTTGAGGCCATCGCCGACGCGCAGCTTCTTCACCGCGACCGCGAGCTTTTCGGCGAAGGCGTCATAGACGCCGTCCTGCACCAGCAGGCGGTTGGCGCAGACGCAGGTCTGTCCCGTGTTGCGATACTTGGACGCGATGGCGCCCTTGACCGCCTCGTCGAGGTCGGCGTCGTCGAAGACGATGAAGGGGGCGTTGCCGCCGAGTTCCAGCGACATCTTCTTGATCGTGCCGGCGCATTCCTGCGCGAGCTGCTTGCCGATGTCGGTCGAGCCGGTGAAGGACAGCTTGCGCACGATCGGGTTCGACGTCATCTCGGCGCCGATCTTGGACGCCGAGCCGGTGACGACGCTGAGGACGCCCTTGGGGATGCCGGCGCGTTCGCCGAGTTCGGCGAGCGCCAGCGCCGAGAAGGGCGTCTGCGAGGCGGGCTTGATGACCATCGGGCAACCGGCGGCGAGCGCGGCGCCGGCCTTGCGCGTGATCATGGCAGCCGGGAAGTTCCACGGCGTAATGGCGACCGTCACACCAATCGGCTCCTTCAGCACGACGATGCGGCGGTCGGCGGCGTGGCTCGGGATGGTGTCGCCATAGGCGCGCTTGGCTTCCTCGCCGAACCATTCGATAAAGCCGGCGGCATAGGCAACCTCGCCCTTGGCTTCGGCGAGCGGCTTGCCCTGCTCGGCCGTCATCAGGATGGCGAGATCCTGCTGGTTCGCCATCATCAGCTCGAACCACTTGCGCAGGATAGCGGCGCGTTCCTTGCCGGTCTTGGCGCGCCAGGCCGGCCAGGCCCTGTTCGCCGCCTCGATGGCGCGGCGCGTCTCGTCCGTGCCCATGTCGGGCACGCTGCCGAGGATTTCATCGGTGGCGGGGTTGTTGACCGGCTTGGTCTTCTTGCTGTCCGCGTCGACCCAGGCGCCGTCGATATAGGCCTGCTGGCGGAAGAGCTTGGGATCGGACAGTTTCAGCATGGCGGCCTCGCGCACGGGGTTTTTGAACAGGCCGCGACTATAGCCTTCCCCGGATACCGCCGTCATGCCCGCGCAGGCGGGCATCCACGAGTTTCTTTGCGGACGGATCGGGCTATAGCCCCGGACTCCGCCTCACCCTGAGGCGCAGCCCGCAGGGCTGCGTCTCGAAGGGTGGGCCGTCAAGCGCCGTGCAAAGAGACCATGCTTCGAGACGCCGCTGCGCGGCTCCCCAGCATGAGGTCGTGCTTCGCGCTTATTCCACCGTCACCGATTTCGCCAGGTTGCGCGGCTGGTCCACATCCGTGCCCTTGGCAACGGCGACGTGATAGGCCAGCAGCTGGACGGGCAGGGCATAGAGGATCGGCGTGACGAAGGGATCGACCGTGGGCAGTTCCACACTGGCCGTGGCGTGAGACCCCATGCTGGCGATGCCCGCCGCATCCGACAGCAGGATGACCCGGCCGCCGCGCGCCATGACTTCCTGCATGTTCGAGGTCGTCTTTTCGAACAGGTCGTCCGACGGCGCGACGACAATGACCGGCACGCTCTCGTCGATCAGCGCAATGGGCCCGTGCTTCATCTCGCCGGCGGCATAGCCTTCGGCGTGGATGTAGCTGATCTCCTTCAGCTTCAGCGCGCCTTCCAGCGCGATGGGGTAGGAGGTGCCGCGGCCGAGATAGAGCGCGCTGGTGGCGTGCATCACCGTTTCGGCCAGCTTCTGCAGCGATTCGTCATGCTGCAGCACGTCGGCGGCGCGCGAGGGCACTTCGCGGATCGCGGCAGACAAACGGTGTTCGGCGGC
>CAXNFA010000200.1:0-4398 GCA_964201105.1 Alphaproteobacteria bacterium
CCTGCTGCGCCAGAAGGGCTACGCCCTCGCCTGGCTTGACGGACCGGTGGAGTAGCCCGTTAACCATCGCGGACGCGCGAGCGCCTGCGCGGGCAGCCGCGACCCCGGGGACCTTTGGCAAAAGACGGTCGGGGGCCTAGAAAGATCCCGCTCAAGTGGTTCTCAGGCCAACATTTGGCTCTTTGGTAATTGGCCTTCGGACGGACAGCGACATGGAAGCCGGTCACAACCAGCCGATCATCATCAAGAAGGTGCACAAGCACGAAGGCCACGGCCATCACGGTGGCGCGTGGAAGGTGGCCTATGCCGACTTCGTGACGGCGATGATGGCCTTCTTCCTGCTGCTGTGGCTGCTGCAGACCACGACGGACGAGCAGAAGAACGGCATCGCCGACTATTTCACGCCGACCACCGCGACGCTGGCGAAGACCAGCGGTTCGGGCGACATTCTCGCTGGCCGCTCCTTCAGCACCGATGGCGCGCGCATCGGCGAAGGCGGCACGCCGTCGGTCGTCGTCGCCCTGCCGCCGCCGCCCGACCGCAGCGTCAGCGACAAGGAACTGGCCGAGGCGCAGGCCAAGAAAGAACAGGAGCTGTTCGAGGAGGCGATGGCGGCGCTGGAAAAGGCGCTGGTGGAAAACCCACAGCTCGCCGACCTCAAGAACAACATCCGCGTCGATGTGACGTCGGAAGGCATGCGCATCCAGATCGTCGACCAGCAGGGCGGCGCGCTGTTAGAATCCGGCTCGGCCGCAATGCGCCCGCGCACCCGCGAACTGATCGCCCAGATTTCCAAGGTCGTGAACGGGCTGCCGAACGACATCTCGATCAGCGGCCACACCGATTCGACCGGATTCCAGCGTGGCGAGTATGGCAACTGGGAGCTTTCGAGCGACCGCGCCAATTCGAGCCGCCGGGCGCTGATCTCCGCCGGCGTCGCGTCGGACCGCATCACCCAGGTGGTGGGCAAGGCCGACCAGGAGCCGCTCATCGAGGAAGACCCATCGGCCCCGCAGAACCGCCGCGTCAGCATTGTCCTGAGGCGGACTGCAGGCGTGCTGCCGCCGGAACTCCAGAAGAAATAGCCCGCCCCTTGGCAATCCGCCCCGCGCCCGCCATCATGGCGGCAGCCGCGAGGCATCCCCGCAGCGCGGCCGCGTGAGTGGTGCATGAACAAGCCGCCCGACACCCCGCTGGTTCGCTTCTACAAGACGCCGACAATGCGCTGCCCCTACCTGGACGGGCGGCAGGAGCAGCTTGTCTTCACCCACCTGCGCGGCGACAACGCGGACCAGCTGCACAGCGTGCTGGCCCAGGCCGGCTTTCGCCGCAGCCACAACATCGTCTACCGCCCCGATTGCAACGGCTGCAACGCCTGCATCCCGGTGCGCGTGCGGGCGATGGACTTCACCGCCGGGCGCAACATGCGCCGCGCCATACGCCGCAACGCATCCCTGAGCGCCAGCATCGTCGCGCCCATTGCCACGGCGGAGCAATACGACCTCTTCACGCGCTACCAGTTCTCGCGTCACGAGAATGGCAGCATGTCGCACATGGATTTCGCCGAGTATCGCTCGATGGTGGAAGACACGCCGGTCGACACGATGCTGATCGAATATCGCGAGCCCGACAGCGTGCTGTTCGGCGTCGCGCTGACCGACCGCCTGCGCGACGGCTTGTCGATGGTCTACAGCTTCTTCGAGCCCGATGCGGAGGAACGCAGCCCCGGCACCTTCATCATCCTCGATCACATCGCGCGGGCGCGGGACCTGGAACTGCCCTACGTCTATCTGGGCTACTGGATCGCCGATTGCGAGAAGATGGCCTACAAGCGCCGCTTCGCCCCGCTGGAAATTCTTGGCCGCAGCGGATGGCGGCTGGATGCGGGACCGGCGTGAACCGGTCACGCAGCTAGAAACTCAGAACGCGCCGCGCATCGCGCGGACGACCTTCCACGCCGCCGGCAACGCCAGCGCCGCGAGCACGATCTTCGCCGCATCGCCGAGCAGGAAGGGAACCAGGCCGTTGGCGATCGCCGCCTCGAATGCCGTGGCACCGGCCGGGATGAACTTCGCGCCGAGCGTCGCATACCAGTTGGCGAGCCAGGTCACGCCGCAGGCATAGATGGCGACGTTGCCAATCACCATGGCGGCGAGCGTCAGCAGCACATTGCGCGTCCAGCCCTTTTCGGCGAGGAAGCCGACGACGCCCGCAGCAAGGACGAAGCCAGCGATATAGCCACCGGTCGGGCCGCTGACGATTGCCATGCCGCCCTTGAAGCCGGCGAAGACCGGCAGGCCGATGGCGCCTTCGAGCCAGTAGAGCGCGAGCGACAGCGCGCCCATGCGCCAGCCGAGCGCGAGGCCGACGACAAGCGCGCCAAAGGTCTGTCCGGTGAATGGCACGGGATACCATGGCACCTGCACCTGCGCCGAGGCCGCGACGAAGATGCTGCCGACAAGGACCAGCATCGCATTGCGTAGCAAAACGCCAGCACCGGCCTGATCGGCGGCGGGCCAGAGAACATCGGCCAGCGTGCGCGCGGTCATCGGGCGCGGGTCCAGGGACTGGATGGTCATGGGCAAACTCCTCTCAATTCCGTTTTTTTATACAGCCAAACGGGCCCGCCGTCAGGCGTCGAACTTGTTGTTCTTGGGGAAGCCCTTGGGAACGATGCGGCCGGCCTGGCCACGCTCCCCGGCATAGAGCGTCAGCTCCTTGCCTGCCAGCGTGAAGGTGCGGGCGCCGCTGGTCCAGGTAAGGCCGTCTTTCTTGCCGAAGGTCTTGGCATCTTCCAGCCCGCCGTCCTTGAAGCGCATCAGGGTGACGCCGCGGCCCTTCTCCATCTCGGGCACCTCTTTCAGCGCGAAGACGAGCAGCTTGCGGTTCTCGCCAACCAGCGCGATCGAATCGCCCGACACCGGCGTGCAAACCTGCGCCTCACCGCCATCCTTCAGCGACAGCACGCGGCGGCCGCCCTTGGTCTGGGCGAGCGTCTCGCCTTCCGGCACGATGAAGCCGCGCCCGTCGCGCGCCACCAGCAGCAGCTTGCGCGCGGGGTCATGCACCATGAGCGAGATCATGTCGTCCTCGTTGCCGAGGTCGATGAAAAGACGCAGCGGTTCGCCGAAGCCGCGGCCGCGCGGCAGGCGGTCGCAGGCAATCGTGTAGAAGCGCCCGTTGGTGGCGAATATCTGCAGCTTGTCGGTCGACTGCGCGTGCAGCCAGAAGCGGCCCTTGTCGCCGTCCTTGTACTTCACGTCGTCCGACGATTCGACATGGCCCTTCTGGACGCGGATCCAGCCCTTTTCGGAGCAGATGATGGTGATCGGCTCCTTCTCCACCAGCTCTTCGAGCGGCACCTCGACCGTGGCCGGCGCGTCGCCCACTTCGGTGCGGCGCTTGCCGAGCTTCGTGGCGGCGCCGAACTTCTTGCGGATGTCCTTCACCTCGTCGGCGATGGCGGTCCAGCGCTTGCCTTCGTCCTTGAGCAGCGCAGCAAGGCCCTTGCGTTCCTCCGACAGCGTCTTGTGCTCGCCACGAATCTCCATCTCCTCGAGCTTGCGCAAGGCGCGGAGCCGCATGTTGAGGATGGCTTCGGCCTGCACGTCGGTGAGCTTGAAGGCCTTGATCAGCGCGGGTTTCGGCTCTTCCTCCTCGCGGATGATCTTGATGACGCGGTCGAGGTTGAGATAGGCGATCAGGTAGCCGCCCAGCACCTCGAGCCGGTGGTCGATTTCCTTGAGCCGGTGTTCCGACCGCCGCACCAGCACGACATGGCGGTGGTCGAGGAAGCTCTGCAGCACCTCGCGCAGGTTCATCACGCGCGGCGCTCGGCCGTCGGCCAGCACGTTCATGTTGAGCGAGATGCGCGATTCGAGGTCGGTGGCGCGGAACAGCGTTTCCATCACCTGGGCCGCTTCGGCCTTGCCCGACTTCGGCACCAGCACGAGGCGGACGTCTTCCGCCGATTCGTCGCGCACGTCGTCGACCAGCGGCAGCTTCTTGTTGTTGAGCAGGTCGGCGATGCGTTCGACCAGCTTCGCCTTCTGCACCTGGTAGGGAATCTCGGTGACGACGATCTGGTACTGGCCCTGGTTCAGCTTCTCGACCGACCAGCGCGCGCGCAGGCGGAAGGAACCGCGGCCCGTGGCATAGGCTTCTTCAATGGACGCGCGCGGTTCGACCAGGATGCCGCCGGTCGGGAAATCCGGCCCCGGCATGAAATCGACGAGCTTGGAGATGGTTGCCTTGGGCGCCTTGATCAGGTGCAAGAGCGCGGCGCAGATCTCGTCGACATTGTGCGGCGGGATGCTGGTCGCCATGCCGACAGCGATGCCGTTCGAGCCGTTGGCGAGCAGGTTGGGGAAGCGCGCCGGCAGCACCACCGGCTCTTCT
>CAXNFA010000201.1:0-4376 GCA_964201105.1 Alphaproteobacteria bacterium
CCGCCTTCCTCGGCATCGGCGCCTATGGCGAGGCCTATCTGCTGTCGCGTGGTGTGCCCTTTCCGGTGTCGCTGGTTCTTGCCGGCGTGATCGCGGGCGCCATCGGTTTTCTGATCGGCTTCCCGACCCTGCGCCTGTCGGGCGTCTATCTCGCCATCGCAACCTTTGCCTTTGCCCTCATCGTCAGCGAGGTCTTTGCCAGCTGGACGGCGGTGACGCGCGGCTTCAACGGCTTCCAGGTTCCGCGCATCGTCGTCTTCGGCGAACGCCTCAGCCAAGACTGGCACCTCTACTACATCGCGCTCGCGCTGCTGGTGCTGGTGATTCTCGGCGTGCTCAACCTGCTGCGGGCTCCGACGGGTCGTGCGCTGATTGCCATCCGCGACAGCGAGATCGCGGCTCAGGCACTCGGCGTCAATCTCACGCTCTACAAGACGATGGCCTTTGCCCTCTCGGCAGCCATCACGGGCATGGCGGGGGCGCTTTACGCCCATAAGCTCTCCTTCCTGTCGCCGGACGGCTTCAACATCATCCTGTCGATCCAGCTGCTGCTGATGATCGTGGTGGGCGGTATTGGCTCGCTGCATGGCGCGGTGTTCGGTGCGCTCTTCGTCGGCATTCTGCCTTCGGCCATTGCCCTGCTGCGTGGCGCCCTGCCGACTTCGATCGGCGAGCAGCCAGGCCTCGAGGGCTTCATCTTCGGCCTCATCCTTGTCCTCACCATCCTGTTCGAGCCCTGGGGCCTTTACGGCCGCTGGATGAAGCTCAAGCTCTATTTCCAGCTTTTCCCGCTCTACCGTCGTGCGACCTTCGCGCGGAGCAAGAGCTTCCTGCGGACGGCCCGGCGATGAGCTACCTGGTCGCCGAAAACCTGTCGGTGCAGTTCGGCGGCGTGCGTGCCGTTAACGGTGTGTCCTTCGCGGTGGAGAAGGGGGAGATCTTTTCCATCATCGGGCCGAACGGGGCGGGCAAGACCAGCATCTTCAACCTGATCAGCCGCTTCTACGATCCGGCCGGTGGACGCCTGCTGTTTGGCGGTATCGATATCACCCGTGTGGCGGCCCACCGGATCGCCGGCCTTGGCATCGGTCGCACCTTCCAGAATATCGAGCTGTTCGAGCATGCCAGCGTGTTGAAGAACCTGCTGCTTGGCCGCCACGCACACCGCCGCACCACCGTGCTCGAAGACCTGCTGTTCCTGCCGCGGGCACGCCGGCAGGAGCGCGAGAACCGCGCGATGGTAGAGGACGTGATCGACTTCCTCGACCTCGCCCATCATCGCGACACGCTGGTCGCGGCGCTGCCCTATGGCGTGCGCAAGGTGGTGGAGCTCGGCCGTGCGCTCAGCCTGTCGCCCACGCTGCTTCTGCTCGATGAGCCGTCTTCCGGCCTCAACCCGGAGGAAACGGAGGAACTGTCCTTCTGGATTCGCGACATACGGGACGACCTGGGTGTCACCGTGATGATGGTCGAACACGACATGGGCCTCGTGACGGCGGTGTCGGACCGCGTGCTGGCGATGAACGAAGGCAAGGTGCTGGCCCTGGGCTCGGCCGAGGCTGTGCAGGGCAACCCGCTCGTCGTGCAGGCCTATCTGGGGGCATGAGAATGGCGCTCCTCGAACTGCGCAACCTTGAAACCTATTACGGGCCCGTTGCTGCAATTCGTGGCGTTAGCCTGGACGTGGAGGAGGGCAGCATCGTCACATTGCTGGGCGCCAACGGCGCTGGCAAGACCACGATCCTGCGAACCGTCTCGGGCGCTGTCGATCCTCAGAAGGGCAGCATCGCCTTCGCTGGCGACATGATCGCGCGGATGGAGCCTGACCGGGTGGTGCGCCGCGGCATCGCCCATGCGCCCGAGGGGCGCGAGGTCTTCCCCGACCTCACCGTGAAACAGAACCTGATGATGGGGGCCTTCACCCGCGACGACCGTGAAGGCATCGCCGCCGACATCGAGATGGTCTACGGCTATTTCCCCGTCCTGCGCGAGCGCGCCGACCTGGCCGCCAGCCAGCTTTCGGGCGGGCAGCAGCAGATGCTGGTGATCGGCCGGGCGCTGATGGCACGGCCGAAGCTGCTTTTGCTGGACGAGCCGTCGCTGGGACTTTCGCCGCTGCTGGTGAAGGAAATCTTCGCCATCATCCGGCGTATCAACACCGAACAGAAGGTGAGCATCCTGCTGGTCGAGCAGAATGCCCACATGGCGCTCGGCGTCGCCCACTACGGCTATGTGCTGGAACTGGGCCGCATCGTGATGGAGGCCGAGGCTCGCAAGCTTGCCGAAAGTGATGATGTGCGCGAATTCTACCTGGGCCAGCGCGATGCCGCCGCCCGTGGGGGCCGCCGCTGGCGGCGCAAGAAGCAATGGCGCTAGCCGAACTGCATGCTCGTCCTCAGCCAGCCGCAACGGCGGGGTCGCTGACGATTCCGCGGCTGTTTCGCGCCGCTGCAGCGCGGGGTACGGCGACGGCCTTGCGCGAGAAGGTCAAGGGAATCTGGCGCACAATCAGCTGGGCCGAGTATGGGCAAAAGGCGATGCATGTCGGTCTCGGCCTGCATGCGCTCGGCCTGCGCCGCGGCGAAGGCGCGGCGATCCTGTCACGCAATGGGCCAGAGTGGGTGTACAGCGACATCGGCATCATTGGCGCCGGCGGTGTGTCAGTCGGGGTCTATGAGACCAGCGCGCCGGCCCAGGTCGCCTATATCCTCAACGACGCCCGGGCACGCTACATCTTTGTCGAGAATGACGAGCAGCTCGACAAGGTGCTGGCGGTGCGGGCGGAGTGTCCGAATCTGGCGCGGGTCATTGTCTATGACATGAAGGGCCTGCGCGACCTGCGCGATCCCCTTGTGCTCAGCTTTGCCGATCTGTGTGAAGCCGGGCGGCGCATCGCAGGCGAGCGGCCAGACTTGTGGGCCGAGCTGAATGACGCCGCTGTGCCTGACGATCTAGCGCTGCTGATCTACACCTCGGGCACCACCGGGCCGCCCAAGGGCGCCATGATCAGCCATCGCAATGTCGCCTTTGCTGTCGCCAATGTGCCGGACGTGTTCCCCGTGGACGGGCGGGACGACCATTTGTCCTTCCTGCCGGCCTGCCACGTGTTCGAGCGGCTGTTCGGTGTCTGGCTGCCGATTGCGCATGGCATGACGGTCAGCTTCGCCGAAGACCTCGACACCGTGCCGGAAAACCTCCGCGAGGTGCAGCCGACCATCTTCGCCGCCGTGCCGCGCGTGTGGGAGAAGTTCTATTCCTCCATTACGCTCGCGGTGCGCGATGCCACGCCCCTGCAACGCTGGGCTTATGGCCGCGCGCTGGCGCTGGCCCGGCCGATGGCGGATTGTCTGCTGGCGGGACAAGAACCCGGCCTGGCGCAGCGGCTGGGCTACGGCCTTGCCTATCTTCTTGTGCTGAAGAACGTGCGGCGCATGATCGGCATCGATCGCTGCCGCATCTGCCTGTCGTCGGCGGCGCCAATCTCGCCGGAACTGCTGCGCTGGTATCGCACGCTCGGCATCAACATCGTCGAAGGCTATGGTATGACCGAGACGACGGGGGCCATCACAGTCAACCCGCCTCAGCGCTTCAAGCTCGGCAGCGTCGGCCGACCCCTGCCAGACACTTCGGTGCGGATCGGTGACAACGGCGAATTGATGGTGCGTGGCGGTCATGTGTTTCAGGGCTATCTCAACCAGCCCGGCAAGACAGCGGAAGTGATGGCCGACGGCTGGTTCCGCACGGGCGATGTCGGGTCGATTGACTCCGACGGCTTCGTGCGCGTTACGGACCGCCTCAAGGACGTCATCATCACGGCTGCCGGCAAGAACATCACCCCGTCCGAGATCGAGAACGAGTTGAAGTTCAGCCCCTATATCTCCGACGCCGTTGTGGTCGGCGACCGTCGCCCCTTCCTGTCCTGCCTCGTGATGATCGACGCCGACAATGTCGCGCGCTTCGCGCAGGAAAACCGCGTGCCGTTCACCAACTACGCCAGCCTGACGCAGGCGGAGGCCGTGGTGGAACTGATCGGCCAGCAGATCGAGGCGGTGAACCGGAAGTTTGCCCGTGTCGAAACCATTCGCGCCTTCCGCCTCATCGACAAGCTGCTGTCGCCCGAAGATGAGGAGCTGACGCCGACGATGAAGCTGAAACGGGGTCTGGTGAATACAAGATATGCATCCCTGATCGAGACGATGTATCGCGGCTGATCAGGATGTGTTGCGCACGCGGCCTGCGCCCGGCCGCAGTCGATCTGGGAGGATCGTCATGTACGGAAAACTGGTAGCAGGTCTGGCACTCTCCGTGGCGGTGCTCGCCGCGGCGCCCGCATGGTCACAGACGCAGGGTGTGACCGACAAGGAAATCATCATCGG
>CAXNFA010000202.1:0-4369 GCA_964201105.1 Alphaproteobacteria bacterium
TGGAGCTCGCGGATCAGCTTGCCGAAAACCTTGGCGCGCTTCTTATCCTGCGCACCCTTGCGGTGCATGATGTTCTTGAATTGGGAATGGCCGGCCATGGCCCGGTTCAACTCACAAGGCTTGTACGTGGGTGGTGGTCTTATACCAGATGTTGTGAAAAACGCCACAGCAGGCGGGGTTTTCCAAGTTCCACCCTGCCCGGCCAATATGGCGGCAATACGACCACCGCCGGCGTGCGCCGATCGGTTCAGAGCCCTTCGGGCCAGGCGGGGGCCAGCTTGCCGCCCTGGCGGATAGGCGCGATGCGGGTCGCCTTGCCGGTGGCATCGTCGGTCTGGACGAAGACGCCACAGAGCGTCGCTTCGCCCAGCGCCGGGGTGAAGCGGGCGCGCACGACCTTGCCGAGGAAGCGGTCGAGCGGCCCTTCCTTGGCCATGCCGATCACCGAGTCATAGTCGCCGCACATGCCGGCATCGGTCTGGAAGGCTGTGCCGCCGGGCAGGATGCGCGCGTCGGCCGAGGGCACATGGCTATGCGAGCCAACGACCATCGAGGCTCGGCCATCGGCGAAGACGCCCATGGCGGCCTTCTCGCTCGTTGCCTCGGCATGGATGTCGATGACGACGGCGGCGACCGAGCGGCCCAGCGACACGCGGTCGAGTTCAGCGCCGACGGCCAGGAAGGGGTTGTCCGACGAGTCCATGAAGACCTGGCCGATGCAGTTGACCACCAGCGCCTTGCGGCCGCCGCGCAGCTCGACCGTGGTGGCACCCCGGCCGGGCGCGCCCGGCTGGTTGATCGGGCGTAGCAGGCGCGGGTCCTGGCCGATGTGGTGGACGATGGCGGACTGGTCCCAGGAGTGGTTGCCGCCGCTGATGACATCGACCCCGGCGGCGTAGAAGTCCTTGCAGATCTCAGCCGTGATGCCGAAACCGCCGGCCGCATTCTCGCCATTGGCGATGACCAGGTCGAGGTCGAGTTTCTTGCGCAGATCAGGCACTTGCGCGACCACCGCGTCGCGGCCCGACCGGCCGACGACATCGCCCAGGAACAGGATGTTCATGCGAAGTGCCGCACGGCGTCGTCGCAGACCAGCGCATCGAGCGGTTCATCCCAGGGGTCGCGGGGCAGCCGCTCGACCCGCTGCGCGGCATAGCCCACGCCCACGGCCAGCAACGGGCCCGAAGCACGCAGGGCGCGGATGGTCAGGTCGTAATAGCCCTTGCCATAGCCCAGCCGGATGCCGGCATCGTCCACCGCCAGGAAGGGCACGAGCAGAACCTGCGGCGTCAACACCCGCGCGCTGGCCAGCGGATGGCGCGTGCCGCGGCTGCCGGCTTCCAGCAGGTCGCCCTCGGCCCATGCGCGAAAGGTCATGACCGACTGGTCGCGCAGCACGACCGGCAGCGCCAGCGGATGACCGCGCGCCGCCAGCGTGACCATCAGCGGGGTAATGTCGAGTTCGGCGCCGATCGGCACATAGCCGGCCACGATGGCGCCGGGTGCAATGGTGATGCCGTCGAGGAAGTGAAAGGCCACGGCCGCCCCGGCCGCGGGATGGGCAGCCGCCGTCCGGCGGGCCAGCGCCGCCTGGCGCAGCGCCGGCTTGGCGGCGTCAGCGGTAGGCAGGGCAGAGGTGGGGGCCATGGAAGGGAAAGGTGCGGGAACCGCCATAGCCGTTGTGCATTGATCTCCTGTGGCCTGCACGAGACAGGTGGGTGTCACATACCGGGACCACGGTCCCGACAGAGGCAACTCCCGAGAGATCGGGTATTGGCCCCAGGGATACATTTGCCTGACGAACAAGGCAGAACCCGCCCGACATAGTTAGGCACTCTCCAGCCGGGCGGCAATCCTTTCGATGCGCTTGGCGACGGAATCAAGGGATTCCTGGGCGCTTTCGGCGCCGGCGCGGCGCGCGGTATCCAGCGCCTCCTTCAGCGTCCGGACCTCCTCCTTCGCATCGGCCAGTTCGTCGGCGATGAGCAGGCCGGCCATCAGGATGAGGCGGGCGTCGCCGACCTGGCCCATGTCGCGGGCCAGCTCGCTGATCCGGCCGTCGATCAGCCGGGCCAGTTCCAGAAGGTGGGGCTCCTGGCCGTCATCGCAGGCGACCTGGTAATGGCGCCCGTTGACGGTGACATCGACAACCGCCATCAGCTGTCGAGCACGGCTTTGAGGCGGCCGATGGTCGTGTCGAGGCGCTCGGACACCTTGTCGATCACCTTTTCCAGCGACGCCTGGGCATCCTGCGCCTCGGTGAAGCGCTGCGTCAGCTCGTCATGCCGCGTCTGCAGGGCCGCAAGCTCCGCCTGCAGGCGCGCACGGTCCTTCTCCAGCGCCGCGACCTTGCCGCCGTCGCCCCCCGAGATGGAGCCGACAGCGGTCTCCAAACGGTTGACCGCTTGCTCCAGACGCAGCTTCGCTGTCTCTACATTCGCCATGACGTCCGCTGCCCCAGCGGTCTCGAAGAGACCGAGTTGTGCCCGGAAATGCTTGTTTTCCAAATGATTACGCGGCAATTTCGAAGCCGAATCATAAAGCCCGCGTCACGCAAGCGTCAACCGGCGCGACGCTCTCTTTTACCCGGGGAACGGGCTGGTTGACGAGGGCCCATCGGGCCGTCATGGTGCGCCCGCCTTCGCCCCTCAAAACCGACAGAATTGAGCGCCGTGACGCCCGCCGAAACCGCCGTTTCCGCCGCCCCGACCGGTCACCGTGACATGGCCAATGCGCTGCGGGCGCTGGCCATGGATGCGGTCGAAGCCGCCAACAGCGGCCATCCGGGCATGCCCATGGGCATGGCCGACGTCGCCACCGTCCTTTACAGCCAGGTGCTGAAATTCGACCCGGCCTGGCCGGAATGGCCCGACCGCGACCGCTTCGTGCTGTCGGCCGGCCATGGTTCCATGCTGCTCTACAGCCTGTTGCACCTGACCGGCTATCCGGGCCTGTCGATGGACGAGATCAAGCGCTTCCGCAAATGGGGCAGCAAGACGGCCGGCCACCCGGAATACGGCCATGCGCCGGGCATCGAGACGACAACCGGCCCGCTGGGCCAGGGTCTCGCCAATGCCGTCGGCATGGCGCTGGCGGAACGGATGCTGGCCGCCCGCTTCGCCGGCATCGTCGATCATCACACCTTCGTCATCGCAGGCGATGGCTGCCTGATGGAAGGCATCAGCCAGGAAGCGATCTCGCTCGCCGGCCACCTGGGCCTGAGCAAGCTGATCGTCCTGTGGGACGACAACCAGATTTCCATCGACGGCCCGACCAGCCTGTCGACCAGCGAAGACCATATCGCCCGCTTCAAGGCCGCCAACTGGGCCACGCAGGCCATCGACGGCCATGATCCGGCCGCCATCCTGGCGGCCATCAATGCGGCGAAGAAAAGCGACAAGCCGTCGCTGATCGCCTGCCGCACGCTGATCGGCTATGGCGCGCCCAACAAGCAGGGCACCTCGGGCGTGCATGGCAGCGCGCTGGGCGCCGGCGAAGTCGCCGCCGCGCGCAAGCACCTGAACTGGCCGCATGATCCCTTCGTGATCCCGGCCGACATCGCATCGGCCTGGAAGGCGACCGGAACGCGCGGCGCGAAAAGCTCGGCTGCCTGGAAACAGAAACTCGCCACGCTCGGCAACGAGCAGCGCGCGCTGTGGGAGCGCATGCAGGCGGGCGACCTGCCGGCCGAATACGCCACCGCCTTCGCCGCCTACAAGAAGCAGCTGGCCGAGACGAAGCCGAAATGGGCGACGCGCCAGTCGTCGCAGGAATTCCTTGAGGTCATCAACCCGCTGGTGCCCGACCTGATCGGCGGCTCGGCCGACCTGACGCCGTCGAACAACACCAAGACGAAGACGCTGGCCGCCGTGACGAAGGACAACTTCGCCGGCCGCTATATTCACTACGGCATCCGTGAACACGGCATGGCCGCGGCGATGAACGGGCTGGCGCTCCATGGCGGCATCATCCCCTATGGCGGCACCTTCCTCGTCTTCACCGACTATCTGCGCCCGGCGCTGCGCCTGTCGGCGCTGATGCAGCAGCGCGTCGTCTATGTCATGACGCATGACTCCATCGGCCTCGGCGAGGACGGCCCGACGCACCAGCCGGTCGAGCATGTCGCGAGCTTGCGCGCCATCCCCAACCTGATGGTCTTCCGCCCCGCCGACGCCATCGAGACGGCGGAATGCTGGGACGTGGCGCTGACGACACGCGATGCGCCGTCCGTGCTGGCGCTGTCGCGCCAGGCGCTGCCGGCACTGCGGCTGACGCACACGGACGAGAACCTGTCGAAGCGCGGCGCCTATGAACTGATGCCCGCCGATGGCGCCGCCAAGGTGACGCTGATCGCCACCGGCTCGGAAGT
>CAXNFA010000203.1:0-4362 GCA_964201105.1 Alphaproteobacteria bacterium
CATCGACCCGGCGGAAGAGGCGCGCCTCGCCGCCGTCGGCTGCACCCCGCTGATGGACCGCGATTGCAGCCATGCGCTGGTCTTCGACATCGGTGGTGGCAGCACCGAGGTGATGTGGCTGCGCCTGTGCGAAGACCTGAGCCAGCCCGAACTTCTGGCCTGGACCTCGGTTCCCTGGGGCGTCGTCACCTTGGCCGAGGCCTATGGCGGCCGCGACATTTCCCCCGAGGTCTATGAGGCCATGGTCGACCGCATCCAGGCCGAACTCTGGCCCTTTGAGGATGCGAAAGGCCTGCGCAAGGAAATGGCGGGCTGCAAGTCGCAGATGCTGGGCACCTCGGGCACGGTGACGACGCTGGCGGCGCTGAAGCTCGACCTGCCGCGCTACGATCGCAGCCGGGTCGATGGGGTTTATCTTGAAGCCGATGACCTGGCTGATGTATCCAGACGCCTCTCGGCGATGACCTATGACGAACGCACGCTTCACCCTTGCATTGGCCGCGGTCGTGCCGATCTGGTGGTTGCGGGCTGTGCCATATTCGATGCGATCTTCCGCATCTGGCCGTCGCCGCGAATCCGGGTGGCGGACCGTGGAGTGCGGGACGGCATGCTGTTTCACTTGATGGACCAGGCCGACGCCGGCCTTTTTGCAACGGCGTCCTGAGCTAAATGTCAAAGCGCGATGGGCAAAAGACCGGGTCTGGCAAGACCGCCGGCAAGGGCGGCGCTTCACCCGCGCGCGGCGATCTCAAGATCCGCGTCAAGACGGCGCGCGGCCGCAGCGTGTCCTCCCAGGCCTGGCTCAAGCGCCAGCTCAATGATCCCTATGTCGCGGCGGCCAAGGAGGCGGGCTACCGCTCCCGCGCCGCCTACAAGCTGACCGAGCTCGACGACAAATTCCATTTCCTGAAGCCGGGCAAGCGCGTGCTCGAACTGGGCGCCGCGCCGGGCGCCTGGACGCAGGTGAACATCGCCCGGGTGAAGGGCGGCAAGGTCGTCGCCATCGACATCAACCCGATGGAACCCATCGCCGGCGCCACGGTGCTGCAGCTTGATGCCGAAAGCCCGGAAGCCGACGACATCCTGTTCGAGGCGGTGGGCGGCAAGGTCGACGTCATCGAAAGCGACATGGCGTCGCCCGCGACCGGCCATCGTGCGACAGACCACATTCGCATCATTGCGCTGGTCGAGGCGGCCTTCTCCTTCGCCGAACGCATGCTGGCGCCGGGCGGCGCCTTCGTCGCCAAGATGCTGCGTGGCGGCGGCGAACATGAATTCCTCGCGCTGCTGAAACGCCGCTTCGAAACCGTGCGCACGGTGAAGCCGGGCGCCAGCCGCGCCGATTCCTCAGAGATTTTCATCGTCTGCCTCGGCTACCGGCCCACGCCGGAAAGTCCCGAGTCGCCGACGCCATCGTCTTAAAACCCAGCTGAGCCACGCGCGCCCAAGAAAGCAGGATTCCATGGCCATACGCGAAGCCTATACCTTCGATGACGTGATCCTCGTTCCCGCTGCTTCCTCGGTGCTGCCCGGCGAGGTGGACGTGAAGACCAAGGTGACGAAGCGGATCGAGCTTGGCATTCCGCTGCTCTCCGCCGCCATGGACACGGTCACCGAAGGCGACATGGCGATCGCGATGGCGCAGAACGGCGGCATCGGCGTCATCCACCGCAACCTGACGATCGAGCAGCAGGCGGCCGAGGTGAAGCGGGTCAAGAAGTTCGAGTCCGGCATGGTCGTCAACCCGATGACAATGACCTCGAAGCAGACGCTGGCCGACGCGCTTGACCTGATGAAGCGCTTCAAGATTTCCAGCATCCCGGTGACGGACGAGAACAACGGCAAGCTGGTCGGCATCGTCACCAACCGCGACGTGCGCTTTGCTTCCAACATGAACCAGCCGATCACCGAGATCATGACGCATGAGAATCTCGTCACGGTGAAGGAAGGCGTCAGCCAGCAGGAAGCCAAGCGCCTGCTGCACCAGTATCGTATCGAGAAACTGCTGGTGGTGGACGATGCCTACAAATGCATCGGCCTGATCACCGTGAAGGACATGGAACGCTCGGTCCTGTTCCCCAACGCGACGAAGGACGAGCAGGGCAGGCTGCGCGTGGCGGCGGCGACCAGCGTCGGCGACAGCGGGCTCGCCCGTGCCGATGCGCTGATCGACGCGGGTGTCGACCTGGTCGTGGTCGACACCGCGCATGGCCATTCCTCGCGCGTGATCGAGGCGGTGCGAATCATCAAGAAGAAGAGCAACTATGTGCAGGTGGTGGCGGGCAATGTCGCCACCGCTGCGGCGGCGCAGGCGCTGATGGATGCCGGCGCGGATGCGATCAAGGTCGGCATCGGCCCGGGGTCAATCTGCACCACGCGCATCGTCGCGGGCGTCGGCGTGCCGCAGCTGACGGCGGTGATGGACGTGGCCGAGGCCTGCCAGAAGCAGGGCGTGCCGGTCATCGCCGATGGCGGCATCAAGTTTTCCGGCGACCTTGCCAAGGCGATCGCGGGCGGCGCCGATTGCGCCATGCTCGGCTCGCTTTTCGGCGGCACCGATGAATCGCCGGGCGAGACCTTCTATTTCCAGGGCCGCGCCTACAAGTCCTATCGCGGCATGGGCTCGGTCGGCGCGATGGCGCGCGGCTCGGCCGACCGCTATTTCCAGGAAGACATCAAGGACACGCTGAAGCTGGTGCCGGAAGGCATCGAGGCGCGCGTGCCCTACAAGGGCTCGGTGGCGGCGATCATCCACCAGCTGGTCGGCGGCCTGCGCGCGGCGATGGGCTACACCGGCAACGCCACCATTGCCGACATGAAGAAGAACTGCGAATTCGTGAAGATCACTTCGGCCGGCCTGCGCGAAAGCCATGTCCACGACGTGTCGATCACCAAGGAATCGCCAAACTATCCGGTGTCGGGCTGAACGCCGTTCTCTCCACCGTCATGGTCGGCGCAGGCCGACCATCCACGAGTTTGAAAGACACCAGACAACAACACGTGGATGCCGGCCTTCGCCGGCATGACGGAAAAACTGTGACACGCCCATGAGGCCGGCCGCGCGGTTGCAGGCGGCGATCGAGCTGCTGGATGCGGTGCGCGGCGGCACGCTGCCGGCCGACCGTGTCATCGAACGCTATTTCCGCGACCGCCGCTATGCCGGATCAAAGGACCGCCGCGCCGTCATCGGCCTGGTCTTTGCCGTGCTGCGCGACCGCGCGCCGCTGGCCTGGCGGCTGGCGCAGGCCACGGACTCATCCGTCGAAGCGATGATGGAGCGCGCCACCGGGCGCGAACTGGCGCTCGCGCATGTCGCGCTCACCGCGCCGGACGATCTCGCGCTGTTCGGCGAAGGCGGTGCCCATTCGCCCGAGGCGCTGGGTGACGACGAAAAGACTCTCCTGCAGCAAGTGACCGCCGCCGATCTGGCGACGGCGCCGGACTGGATCCGCCTTGGCTATCCGGCCTGGCTCGATGCCAGCCTGCGCCGGCGCTTCGGCAATGATCTCGACAGGGAAATGGCGGCGCTGAATGCGCGCGCGCCGCTCGACCTGCGCGTGCAGCAGGGTGATCGCGACCTGCTGATCCATGAATTGCGCGAGGACGGCCTGGCCGGTGTGCCGACGCCGATCTCGCCCTGGGGTATCCGCTTCCCCGAGTCGCATGCGCTGGGCAGCATCGACGCCTGGCGCCGCGGCGCGGTGGAGATACAGGACGAAGGCTCGCAGCTCGTCGCCGCGCTGGCGCTGGCGCGGCCGGGCGAGACGATGATCGACCTCTGTGCCGGCGCGGGCGGCAAGGCGCTGGCGCTGGCGAGCGTGATGGAAGACCGCGGCATTGTCCTCGCCTGCGATATCGACGCACGGCGGCTGCAGGAGCTGGAACCGCGCCAGCGCCGCGCCGACCTGCGCTGCATTCGCCCGCTGCTGCTGCGCGAGGGCGGGCCGGAACTCGACTCCTGGATCGCGCGCGCCGATGCGGTGCTGGTCGATGCGCCCTGCACCGGCATGGGTACCTGGCGCCGCGCGCCCGATGCACGCTGGCGCCTGACGCCCGAGGTGCTGGCGCGGTCACGCGCGCTGCAGTGGCAAACGCTGACCCAGGCGGCGAAGCTGGTGAAGCCGGGCGGCCGGCTGGTCTATGCCGTCTGCTCGCTGCTGCCGGAGGAGGGCGAGGACCAGGCCGCGGCCTTCCTGTCCGCCCATCCCGATTTCACGCCCAGCCCGCCCGCCGCGCGCTGGGCCGCCGCGGGCCTCGGCGGCACGCCGCCGGATGGCCCCTGGGCCGCGCTGACCCCGGCCGGCCAGGGCACCGATGGCTTCTTCATCGCGGTCTTCACGCGTTCAACATTCCCGGCGGCCT
>CAXNFA010000204.1:0-4346 GCA_964201105.1 Alphaproteobacteria bacterium
TGTATTTCGGCCTCGCCACTTTGATGATCAGCTATTGATTGACCTGCCTTAAGACTGTGTTAACCACAGTGCAGTATCAAAAGAGGACATATTCGGGGAGCTGACGGTGATGTTGCGTTTTGGTGCGGACTTGGGCGTCCTGCGTCGTCCGATCGGAGCGATTGGGCTGGTGCTTGCCTTCCTGCTTCTGGGTACCGGGCCGGCGGCGGCCGACCTGTTGATCAGCCCCTTGCGCGTGGTCTTCGAAGCGCGCACCCGCTCCGTCACGGTCGTCGTGACGAACCAATCCCAGGAAACCAAGACCTACCGCCTCGAGTGGGCGGAAAAGCGCGCCAAGCCCGATGGCCAGTACGAGGACGTGCCCGAGCCGGATCCCACCATGCCGATTTCCAGCAAGCTCGTGCAGTTTTCGCCGCGCCAGGTGACGCTGGCGCCGGGCGAGTCCCAGCAGGTTCGCGTGGCCTTGCGTGCCCCGGCAGACCTGCCGGCTGGCGAGTATCGCTCGCATCTCAGTTTCGTTTCGATTGGCCAGCCCCAGCGCCAGGCATCGCGCCGCCAGCAGCAGGGCGGCGCCGGTATCGAAGTCTTTCTCAACCTTGGTTTCGCCATTCCGGTGATCGTGCGCCATGGAACGGCGGCTGAGCCCGCTGCCGCGCAGCTTGCGGGAGCGCAATTCCGGCTTGATGAGTTGAACCGGGTCAATCTGATTGTCGACATTGCCCGCCGGGGCGCTTTCAGCCCCTATGGCCGCCTGCGTGTCTTTCTGCGGGAACAGGATGGCGCGCCGGAGCGCCAGATCGGCATGCTCAACAATGTCGCGATGTTTCCCGAGGTGGAGACCCGGCGCAATGCCGTGGTGCTGACCGAGAGCGCGATCGATCGCGGCATTGTTCGCGTGGTCTATGAGGGTGCGGATGAATATGCCGGCCGCACCTGGTTCGACCAGAGCTTCCGCGTTGGCGGCTGACAGATCGGGAAGCGGCCCAGGGCCGCCCAGTCATGGTTTTTTCCCGATCGCGCTTTCTTCCCTCGCTTCTGGCGCTCATTGTCGCGTTGGTTCCGGCTGTGGCCGAGGCGCAAAACGCCACGTTGCAGGATCTGGCGAAGGAACTTCTCGAACGCCTGCAGAACCCCACGCCCCTCGCTGAGCCCGGTGCCGCCGCTGCCGTTGCGCCGGCATCACCGTCTGCCGAGCTTCAAGACCGGACTGCCACGGTTGTGCCGGCATCGGTTTCCAGCACGGATCGCGCGCTGGCCCAGGAGCTGCTTTCGGCAACGGACAGGCCGCAAGATCGCGAAGCCGCCCGCCGCCGTCTGGCGGATGAATTTACCCGCCGCATGAACCGGCGGCTGAACCAGCCCAACGCAACCGAACTCGCCTCGCTGCCGCCCGGGTCGCAGGTCATTCTGCCGAGTGTGCGCCCGGAAGACAGCATTGCCGACGGCGAAGAGCTGATCATGGAGGTGCGTGTCGGCAACCTGCGATTCGTGCAGAGCATCTTCACCATCAAGCAGGGAAATGGTGTCCTCGTCGATCTCGCGGAGATTTCCGCTGTCGCGGAGCTTGCGTTGAAAGTCGATGCCGATGCCGGCACGGCGGAAGGCTTCATCCTGACAGAAGACAATACTTTCGAGCTCGACCGTGACGCGGGAACCTATACGATCAAGGGGGAGGTGCGCCGCCTGGAACCCGGTCAGGTACAGGATGTTGATGGCCGACTGCTGGTCCATTCCACGGCATTCGAGGACTGGTTCGGCATTCGTCTCGAAGTCGATTTCCGCACGCTCTCGCTCAATGTCCAGTCGGATGCAGCCTTGCCGGTGCAGCAGCGCCTGGAGCGGCGGCAGCGCTTCGGCGACCAGAACCGTGTGAAGAGCCAGGAAGCGTCACTACCCGAGGATACTCGTCCGTACAAACCGATCGACATCCCCTTTGCCGACATTTCTGCGGGCGCGACGGTTGTTGATCGCCCGGGGCAGGATCAGGTTTGGCGTAGGAACCTACTCGGTGATCGGGCGTGGCGACCTTGCTTATGCAACTTCGGAATTCTTCTTTGGTGGCGATGATTTCGAGCCTTTGAACACGGCGCGCCTCACTTTGAAGCGCGAGGATCCGGGCGGCAGGCTTCTCGGGCCGCTGCAGGCCACACAGTTCGAGGTTGGCGACGTGCGTGGCGCATCCGTGCCGCTGATCGGTGGTGGTGGCTTTGGTCGAGGCATCCGTCTGACAAACCTCGCCTTCGGCGATCAGATATCGAGCGCGGTGACCACATTCACGGGCAATGAGCAGCCCGGCACCGATGTCGAGTTGTATCGCAACGGGGTGCTGATTGACCTGCAGCAGGTTGACCAGAATGGTCGCTACGACTTCCGTGACGTTCCCTTGTTCCTCGGTCGGAATGAGTTTCGCATCGTTTTCTATGGGCCCCAGGGCGGTATCCGCGAGGAGCTTCAGGTCCGCAACATCAGCTCATCTGGCCCGAGTGGTTCGCTGCCGGTCTATGAATTCGCTCTGGTCGAGCCCAATCGTGATCTGTTCCAGATTATCGACAGTGGCCAGTTGGCTGATCCGCTGGGTGGCGCCTTGGCGGTGCGCAAGACCTTTGACTCTGGCTTCAGCACCAGTGCGGGCGTGTTCCTTCAGGACTTGAATGACACGAGTTCCGCGCTGGGACATCTCGGCACATCAATTCCGTTCCGAACATCGTTGTTGTCTCTCGACACGGCTGCTGGCGTCGAAGGTGGAACGGGCGCTGCTGCCAGCTTGCGCACCTTCGTGGGCAAACAGACCCTGTTGCTGCGGCAGGAATACTATGACGATTTGCGCAACCAGGACGAGATTTCCACCTTCGTGGCTTCGCAGGGCTCTCTAGGCCGGCTGTTCGGGCGCGTTCTTCCCTACAATGCCAGCGCCGAGCACACAATCCTAGGTCGGGGCGGTTCGGAAGACCGGGTGGCCTTTGGCACAAGCACGGGTTTTGGCCACTTTCGCGTGGCGAACAATCTGAGTTACCTGCATTCCAATCCGGACGGCGTCGGTTCAACCCGCAGTGTCTTTGGCCTGTTCCAGAGCACAGCCTTCTTGCCGCCCGCCGTGGTGCGAGCCGGTGTGACCTACCGGGTCAACGACCCGGAAATCGCCGCGCTGAACGGCAACCTCGACTTCAACGTCAATCCGCGCGTGACGGCACGGCTCGCCGTCGATCACTTCCTTGACTCCGAGCGAACCAACTACACGGCCGGGTTGGACTGGCGGTTCGAGAAGTTCGTGGTCAGTCCTGCCGTGTCCTACAACACAGACCGGCAGATATTCGCGCTGCTCAACCTCCGCACGGCCATCGGCTATGATCCGCTGCGGCGACGCGTTGTCGCGAACAACACGAGCCTTTCGGATTCCGGCGCGATCGCGGCGCGCGTCTATCTGGATGAGAATCGAAACGGCCGCTTTGATACTGGGGAGCGGCCGGTTTCGGGCGCGCGCATCGATGCAACGCAGGCGGGTCGCTTTGCTGTCACCGATGACGACGGCTATGCCTTCATGGATCGCGTGCCAGCTTACCGCCGGACTGACGTGGATGTGCGGCGCAGTTCGCTGCCGGAGCCCTTCATGGCGTCGGCCCGGCGCGGCAACTCCTACACCCCGCGTCCGGGTGTGGTGGAACGGGTGGATATCCCGGTGACCGTCACCTCGGAAATTGACGGCACGCTGTTCGCGCAGCGTGGCGACAACGAGGCGCCGCAACCCCTGTCTGCCACAGCCATCATCCTGCGCGACGAGAGCGGCAAGGAGGTTGCGCGCGAAGTGACATCCTATGACGGCTTCTATTTGTTCTCGGACATCCCCCCGGGAACATACACGGTGGAACCCGATCCCGCCGATCTGGCAACACGCAACTTTGTCCCCGGCGCGCCGCGCCGCATCGTGGTCGGCGACAATGCCGATGTCTCGAGTGGCAACGATGTGTATGTCGCCCGCGGCGGCATGACCGTCAGCCAGCCGAACAGCGTGGCGCAGACGCCGGGTGACCTGTTGGCCGCGATCAATCTGGGTGCCTACCGGTCTCTTGAAGGCATCGACGCCGGCTGGCGTCTGCTGCAGACGGTTTATGCTGACGACCTTGGCAGTCTGAGGCCTGTCGCCCCGTTCAGCGCGCAGCCGCAGGGGAGCGACCCGAACTACGACCTGCTGATCGGGCCACTCTCGACCGCTGAAGCCGAGGGCGTCTGCACCCGCCTGCGCGGTCGAGGCCTGATCTGCTCGATCACCAAGCTGCCGATGACGGCCGGCCCCGCCGGCGCATCCGCACCAGTGCCGCCGCCGACCGCCCCTGCGGTGGGAACGCTGG
>CAXNFA010000205.1:0-4346 GCA_964201105.1 Alphaproteobacteria bacterium
CGGGGTTACGCAACGCGCCTATTGGTGGCCCGATTTCCGCCGCAAGAGCCGCCGGACCCTGGACGAGGCGGCGACGGCACTAGCCGACGGCTTGGTGCGCGCAGTGCAGCGGCGCACGCAGGATTCGCAGCATCCTGGCCTGTTCCTGACGGGCGGCCTTGACAGCCGCCTGATCCTGGCAGCCGCAGGCGCAGCGGGACGACCGGTCACAGGCCTCACTGTCAACGTGGTTGAGAATCGCGAAGTCTCGGTTGCCGCCCAGGCCGCGAATCTCGCCGGCATGGATCACCGGTTCATCCAGATCCCCGAACAGCACTATGCCGACAGCTTTCAGGGCGCAGTCACGCTGACTGGCGGGATGTACCTGCCCATGCCGCTGCTTTATGGCCTCGGCCCCTACCTGCCGCAGGGTATCGACATGGCTTTCCACGGCCATGGGCTCGACTACTTCTTCCAAGGCCTATACTTGCCCACACGTTCGCTGCACCTCTTCGGCAAGCGGCTGGACTGGCGGCGACCCCGGCCCATTCAGGGATCGCTTGTGGACGACTTCCTCGCCTCCGTCTCCTACAAGACGAAGGGCTTGGATGTGCAGGGGATATTGCACCCGCAGGCTGGCAACCAGCAGCGCCAGAGGCTTCAGGCTGAACTCGCCGCGGTGGCTGCCGAGGCGTATGAAATCTGCCTCTGCGATGAAGACATTCTGGACTACCTGTCCTTTCACAACCTTGCGCGACATTATTCTTGCGGTGACCATTGGGGCATCAACACGGCGGTCGAACAGCGCACGGTGGCGTTCGACAATGATCTTTACGACCTGTATCAGTCCCTGCCTCCCGAACATCGCTTCGACGGCCGCATTGCCCGCCGGGCGCTGGAAATTCTCAATCCGGCCCTTGCACAACTGGCCAGCGCCAACAGCACCTACCCGATCCACTTCTCATCAGCGGAGCGAACCATCCATCAGGTTCTCCTCGCCGCCGCCCGGCGCCTGGGTCTTGCTCCGGCGCCACCCGACAATTGGTGGCAACGCTCCGGCCTGCCCATGGGCCACCTTCTGGCCAAGGTCTGGCGCCCGCTTGTGGAGGACTTGCGGGACTCGGACCGTCTCGAAGCACTTGATTTCCTGGATTCCCCGCGCGTCCGCCGGCTCGCCATGCAAACATTGGATTCACCCAACCCCGGTTACAACACGGCCTTGCTGTCGCTCATCACCATCGATCAGTTCCTTGCGCAGAGTCCGCAGTGAACGGCACGAGCACCAGAAATTGGCATCCACGCCTGATTGCGCGGGTGTCTTTTGCAGGTTGAAGGCTTTGTTTTTGCCCGGGTATTGCTAGAGTGCAGTCGAGCAGTTTCGGCCAGCATTTCGACCACGACACGCCTGCGCCCCAAAGGTGCGAGAAGTAGCAATGCTCTTTAACTCCCACGAGTTTCTCTTCTTCTTTCTGCCATTCACCCTCTTGGTGTTCTATCTGGTCCCGAAGTCACTGCGTATCGCGGTAATTTTCGTGGCCTCTGCGGTCTTCTACGGTGCTTCCGGCCTGCTGCCCCTGGCGGTGATGATCTTTGCCACGCTGTGGGGCTACACAAGCGTCCGTCTGTTGCCCGAAGCTGCGGCGCACGGCGCCGCTCCGGCACGCAGCGCCCGGCGCCGCTTCGCCATCTGGATGGGGGTGTCCGTTCCTGTTCTGCTACTCATCCTGTTCAAGTATTTGAATTTCATCCTCACCACGCTGGAGGCTGGCCCCGAGACACGGGATTTCTTTTTCATCATCCTCGCAGCCGCACTGCCGGCCGGCATCAGCTTCTATACCTTCATCATAATTGCCTACGTGATCGATACGGCGGACGGGAAGATTCAACCCGAGCGCAATTTCGTTCGCTTTGCGGCCTATATCTGGCTGTTCCCCCACCTGATCGCCGGGCCAATCCTACGCTACGAACCGATCGTGTCGCAGCTGAAGATCCTTTCGGTCGCCGACCGCCTGACACCGGATTGGAAGACCGCGTTCAAATATCTTTCCTTCGGTTTGTTCGCCAAGGTTTTCCTGGCTGACCTCCTCGGCTGGTTTCACTCCTACACACTTCACAAGGATTTTGTGACAGAAGGAACGCCGACAGATGCTCTATTCTCCATCCTTTCGTACACGTTCATCATCTATTACGACTTTTTCGCCTATTCCCTGATTGCGATCGCGCTGGGAAAGATGTTGTGCATCGAGCTGCCGCGCAATTTTCGCGAGCCGTATCTGTCACCAACGCCGGCAGAGTTCTGGCGACGCTGGCACATGACCCTCTCTTATTGGCTGCGCGACTACGTCTACATCCGGCTTGGCGGCAACAGGCGCTATGTACGCAACATCTTCATCGTCTTCATCGTCTGCGGCATCTGGCACGGTGCCGGCTGGAACTTCGTCGTCTGGGGCGCCTATCA
Source organism: Alphaproteobacteria bacterium (assembly GCA_964201105.1). Lineage (GTDB taxonomy): Bacteria > Pseudomonadota > Alphaproteobacteria > SHVP01 > SHVP01 > CANJEJ01. Next base: position 2,438 of record CAXNFA010000205.1, read on the forward strand.
CGCCGTTCTGGTGACCGGATACCACCTGAGCAAGCCGTTGTGGAAACGAATGCCTCACGGTGTTCAGGTTGCGCTGACCTTTGCTCTGGTCACCCTGGGCTGGCCGCTGTTCTTCACGGATGTCGATAAATACTTCCTGTTGCTGCAGAAGATCGTCGGTGTCTACGGATCGGGGCCACCTGTATACGGGTGGAGCCATTGGGCCATTCTCGCGGTGATTGCGGCCCTCACCTTTCTGGTCCGCGAACGGGTATGGCTCTACAACGAGACGCGCAGCCGATTTTTTGACAATCCAGCGGTCCACGCGCTTGCGCTTTTCCTGGCCATTCTGTTCCTGTCCGGATCGCGCACCTTTATCTACTTCCGCTTCTAGCCGTCGCGATGAGACCCGACATGACCACCCGGCGCTACTTGATCACATTCTCCATCGTACTGGCGCTGGGAGCTGTGCTGGCCATCTACGCGGCAAGCCGGCTGACCGACGTCAGGCATTATCCATCTGCCTTCTCCAACCTTTCAGGTGACCAGCTCTTCGTCGTCAACGGTCTGACGAGGAAGCAGATGGGTGAGATCAAGATCGGGCACATCGAAAACAACGAGTCGCCACGTGTGGCCCTGATGGGCAATCACCAGTTCATGATGTTCGGAAGCGAAGCATTCGGGCCCGAGACGCCCGCGGACTATTTCTTCAATTTCTGGTACGCCAACCTGACGCTCCCCGAGTTGCGGGACCTTCTCATCTACATGGAGAAGTTGGACAAGCTGCCGGGCGACGTGATCCTCATCCAGATGACGACGCCGAACAACGACAATGGCCATCACATCGTCAACTACAACGGGGAACTGCCAAGCGATGTGATCGAGCGCGCGGCTACGGTCGCGCCGGTCGACAGGTTGTATCGGCTCATCCTTGACACCGATTTCCGCATCCGCCGGACGTTCGACTATTCAGGCTTCCTGTTCGGCCTTTTCGCGTCGAACATGGACAATCGCGTCTTCGATCCGGCCGAATGCCAGAATTCCGCAACGGGCTTGGGTGGTCTCCGTCGCAAGATTATCGAGCGTTTGCCGCTTTCCATCCGGTTGAACATGAGCAGCCTTCTGGACAAGACGGCTTTCTGCGATCGGCGCCTCTGGGCCAACTCCCTCCGCTTCGATGGTTCGGTCAGCACCGCCTATGCGCCGGTGGCGCAACCGAAATTGAACGCGGGTTCCAAGGATCCGACCCAAGCCGGGCTGAGCGTCGGTGACTCAGAGCGTATCGCCGGCTTCATGCAGGAGATCGACGACCTGGGCCGCCGGAAGGGAAAAGCTGTCATATTCGTGATTCCTCCCGTATATGAATCCGAACATGAAAGTGCTCTGAATGGCATCGTCGACAATGCGCTGGCGCGGACAAAGGGCCTGACCGTCATCGATCACCGGCGCCTGACACTGCCCGCGCAATATTTTCATACCTTCGATCACCCCACCGTGCCGTACTTTCGACTTCTGGTCGATGAACTGCGGCGAACCGGGAAGCTTTGAGGCTCACACAAGCCGGCGACAGCCTCAGGGGATTTCTGGTCGGCCGCCTTTGCGGAAACATATGCATGGTCAGCATTCTCGGAATAAACATCGGCATTAACGCTTCCGTCTGCCTGCTTATCGATGGACGCGTCGCCTTCGCGATAGAAGAAGAGCGCCTGTGCCGGGAGAAAGGCTTCATGGGCGTGCCGGCGCAAGCCTTACGCTATCTCAAGGCGCTTTTTCCGCAAGAGATCGCGCGGCTCAACTGCGTGGCATTGTCCAACCTGAACAACCAAGTGTTTTCAAAGTCCAACTTCCTGAAGCGCTATCAGGATCGGCTGACGCCGCCTCCCCCCCCTTCGTTGGTGGAGCGCGGCATCAACTACCTGCAGCGAATGGG
>CAXNFA010000206.1:0-4323 GCA_964201105.1 Alphaproteobacteria bacterium
GCCAGAACTCCGGGGGCGACGGCGGGCAGAAACAGCGCGATGCCGACCCCGGCAAGTAGCAAACGCCTCAGCATTCGAAACTCCATGGCTTTTCGACGCGAACAGGTGACGGCCTGATCTTATTCCCGTCAGCCCTGGGTGCGGATCTCGATCCAAGAAAATGGGCGCCGCGAAGTATTTCGCGGCGCCCTGGTATCAGCTCATGCCTTGCCGTCTATTCGGCGGCGGCGCGGTTATCGCCCCAGGTCAGCATCTTCTGGCCCAGCAGGCGGCCGAAGGTGATGGCGGGCAGCAACGACATGCCGCTGAGATAGGTGGCGCCCGACAGGCGCGCCTTGCCCAGAACTTCGCCGGTCGCATACAGGTTCGGGATCGGCTTGTAGCTGGTGTCGAGCACGCGCAGATCGGCGTCGATATCCAGCCCGCCCGGGCTCAACACTGTGAAGCCGACTGCGTGGATGCCGTAGAACGGCCCACGCTCGACAGGGCGCGGCAGTGATTCGCGGCCGAACTTGTCTTTCTTGGCATCGACGGCGGCGTTGAACTCGGCAACCGTTTCCTTCAGGCCTTCGGCGCCGATGCCGCACTTCTTGGCAAGCTCTTCCAGCGTGTCCGCCATGAAATAGGACGGGTGGTTGTTGAACATGGTCTTCATGTGCTCGCGCTGGATCTCGCCATGGAAGTTGGGCGAGTTCTGGCGGATGCCTTCGTCGAAGATCACCCACATCTCCATGCCGTCCTGCTTCATCAGGGCATGTTCGCGATAGTCGACGCTGGGGTGGTCTTCGCGCATGAAGCGCTTGCCCTGCTTGTTGACGAAGATTTCCCAGGGCTGGCGGAAATGCGGGTTCAGGATCAGGCCGCCCCGCGCCGACAGCGGGTTGTTGGGGTCCTGCAGCACCGCCCCCTGCGAGCAGAGGAACTTCTCGCCATTGTCGACCCTGGCGCCGATGGCGCGCGCCGCCATGATGCCTTCGCCGCGCGAATAGGGGTTGCAATAGGACCGCAGCGGATAGTTCGGCGTCAGTTCCTTCCACAGCTCCGGGTTGGCGGCATAGCCACCGGTGGCGAGAACGATGTTCTTGCCATAGACCTCGGCCTTTTCGCCGTCGCGCGCCTGCACCTCGACACCGACCACGGCGCCGTTCTCGGTGAGCAGCTTGGTCATCTTGGTCTGCAGCGATAGGGTCACGTTGCCGCGCCCGATCTGCTCGTCGAGCAGCGGCTGCATCACTTCGAGCACCGAGGTGCCGCCATTCGGGCCCCAGGCATAGCGGCGCACGCGGTGCGGCTCATGGCCCCAGCCGGCGACCGGGGTGAAGGGCTGCACTTCCAGGCCGTTGTCGGTCAGCCAGTCGAAGCTGTCGGCGGCGTTGTTGATGGCGATGCGGGCAAGGACCGGGTGCACTTCGCCGTTGGAGATGCGGAAGCAATCGTCCCAGTGCCAGTCCGGGTGATCGTCGATCCCCAGCTTCTTCTGCAGCTTGGTGCCGGCGGCCGTCATCTGGCCCGACGACCAGTGCATGGTGCCGCCGACGCGGCTGTCCGCCTCGATCAGCAGCACATTGGCGCCGCGCTGGCCGGCGAAGATTGCCGTCGGAATGCCGCCCGTGCCGGCGCCCACCACGATCACATCCCACATATCGCTCATCGTTTTTGCCTCACTCTTGGGGCACTCCGTCTGGAATGCCGTCATACCGTTGAAGCCAGTCGATCCCGGCTTTTCTTGGAGTGTTGTATACTAAAAGCGCGAGCTGCCCGAGTCGAGAATTGGGGGAAGTGGCCCCGAAAGCGGCGTGAACGCCGTCATTTTGCGGAAGAAGACAGTCGGCAAGGACGGGGTGCAATGACAGCCAGACTTGATTCCTACGACGCGCTCATGCTGGTGACCTATCGCCTCCGCCCGGACGCGGACGAGGCCGAGTATGAAGACTGGCTCCGCCGCATCGACAATCCCTTTTTCAACAGCTCGCCGCTGGCCGAGCGTTATGTGAACTGGAAGATCAGCGGCGGGGCACAGGCCTTCGCGCCCAATACCTATTTCGATCTCTGGGACATGAGCAGCGCCGACCGCTTCGGGCTGTTGCGCAGCGATCCGGCGCTCAACAGCTTCCGTGCCGATTGGCACCGGCTCTGGGGCCTCGCGGACGAGCGGCAGGAGGGGCACATGCAGGGGCTCTTGCTGGAACGCGCGGTGGCGGCGCCGCAGGCGCGAAGCCCGCATCTGGCGATCCTGCCGGCCTCCGACGCAACTCCCCTGCCGGGCTGGCAGGCGTGGCGCGTGGCGAAGGTCTTTCGTGGGCCGCCGGCGGCGGCGCCGTATTTTCATACGCGCTTCGCCACCGATGCGGCCGACGCGGCGGCGTTGGCGCAGCAATATCCGCGCGCCGTGCTCTCTCTGTTGGTCGCCGGGCCGGACTGAGGGCGGTCAGGCGGCGAGGGCGGGGCGCAGCGTGGCCCTGTCACGTGAGCGCAGCCACAGCCAGCCGATGATGGCGATGTTGATGAGGTTCCACGCCACGCCGTTGACGAAGGCGGCGCGATAGGAGCCGGTCCAGTCGAAGATCAGGCCCGACAGCCAGCCGCCCAGCGCCATGCCCAGCAGGGTGAACATGAGAATGAGCCCCAGCCGGGTCGCCGCTTCGCGCGGCGCGAAATATTCGCGCGTCACGACGGCATAGGTGGACACGATACCGCCCTGGAACAGGCCGAACAGGGCCGAAATGACATAGAGCGAGGCCAGCCCGTCGAACCAGAAGTAGAGCAGCAGCGCGAAGGCCTGCAGAAGCGATCCGGCCAGCAGGGTCGGCAGGCCGCCAATGTGATCGGCGATGATGCCCGAGGCGATGCGGCTGACGATGCCAAAGCCCAGCATCAGCGACAGCATCTCGGCGCCGCGCGCCACGCCGAAGCCAAGGTCGCCGCAATAGGCGACGATATGCACCTGCGGCATCGACATGGCCACGCAGCAACCGACGCCCGCAATGCAGAGCAGCGCCAGCAATCCATTGGGCGTCAGGCCGGCGATGCTGCGATGCGCGGCGGCCGGCGGCAGCGGGCCGCCGCCGACGGCGGTTGTCGCCGGCTTGCGGCGGAGAACGAGCGACAGCGGGATCACGATGACGAGGCAGATCAGCCCCAGCCCCATCAGCGTCGGGCGCCAGCCGAAGGCTTCTACCGAATTCTGGATCAGCGGCGGCCAGATCGCGCCGGCAGCGTAGTTGCCGGAAGCGCAGAGCGCCACCGCGATGCCGCGGTTGCGGTCGAACCACTGCGATGTGTCGGCGATAAGCGGGCCGAACATGACGCCGCCGCCGAAGAAGCTGACCAGTAGCGCGTGAATGAGGGCGAACTGCCACAGGCTGGCGGCCTGCGCGGCAAGGACATAGCCGAGCGCCAGGGCGATTATGCCGGCAACGACCGGGCGGAATACGCCAAAGCGGTCGACCATCCGCCCCATCGCCACGCCACCCAGGCCGAACCCGATCATGCTGGCGGCATAGGGCAGGGTGGCATCGGCGCGCGCCGCGCCAAACTCGGCCTGGATCGCCGGCAGGATCACCACCACCGACCACATGCCGACGCCGCCCACCGTGCCGATGCCGGCGGCGGCTGCCAGGCGTTGCCAGGAATAGCGGGATTCGATCGAGGGCAGGGTGGTATCGGTCATGGGCCTGGCGACGATAGCAGCCGCCCCTGCGGCGGTCACTTCTCTCTCGCGAGGACATGTTCCGCCGCAGCGACGGCACGGAAACGGCTACAGTGGCCCGGCAACAGGGAAGGGCGTGGAATGGCTTTGGTGACGCTGCCGGGCGGCGAGACAATCTGGTATCGCGTGGAGGGAAGCGGGGCGCCGCTGCTCCATATTCATGGCTCCGCATTTGGCCACCAGAATTTCGCCAAGCTGACGCCGCTGATGACGCCGCATGTGCAGGTGATCGATTTCGACCTGCCCGGCTTTGGGGAAAGCACCGGCGCGGCGGCACGGGACATGCCGGGTCTTGCCGCGCTGGTTGCCCAATTCATTAAGGCTGCCGGTTTCAAGCAGGTGCATGTGCATGGCACGTCCTTTGGCGCCATGGTCGGGCTGGCGCTGGCGGCCAATCACCCGGAACTGGTCGACCGCCTTGTGTTGAGCTGTTTCCTGACCCGCTATGACCAGGCGGCGCGCGTCATGCGCGGCACCTGGAAGCGCGCGGCGCGCGACAGCGGCATGGCGGCGGTCGCCGACCTGACCGCGGTGGCGGGTTTCGCGCGCAGCTATCACGAGCGGCCCGAGGCGGCGGCGCAGATGGAAACCATGCGCACCGCCTTTGCCCGGAC
>CAXNFA010000207.1:0-4320 GCA_964201105.1 Alphaproteobacteria bacterium
GCGCGCGAGCAGCAGCACCTTGTCGGCGACCTGCGCCGTGGAAATCCAGATCTTCTGGCCGGTGATGACATAGGTGTCGCCACGCTTCTCGGCACGCGTCTTCAACTGCGTGGTGTTGAGGCCAGCGTCCGGTTCCGTCACGGCAAAACAGGCCTTCTGCTCGCCGCGGATCAGCGGTGGCAGCATGCGCGCCTTTTGCTTGTCGGTGCCGAACACGACGACCGGCTGCAGGCCGAAGATGTTCATGTGCACGGCCGAGGCGCCGCTCATGCCCGCGCCCGATTCCGCGATGGCGCGCATCATCACGGCGGCTTCCGAAATGCCGAGGCCTGAACCGCCGTGCGCTTCCGGCATGGCAATGCCCAGCCAGCCGCCATCCGCGATGGCGCGGTGGAAGTCGAGCGGGAAGTCCCCCGACTGGTCACGGTCGAACCAATAGTCGTCGCCGAAGCGGCCGCACAACTCGGAGATCGCCTGAGCAATGGTATCGTGATCGGGGGAAGGGGTGCGATTCATGTAGGCTCGGTCGGGGGCATCGGGCACTGTAACGGGGGAAAGCGAAGGCTCAAAATGCCGGAATAGTCCCATAGAGAGCGGGCCTTGGCGAAGGCGCGGTGATGGGGCAGTGTCTCATCGCGGCCTTTGTCCGCGCTGCAAAGCAGGAGCGTCATGCAGGCCGATCCCCATCGCGGGTCCGCGACCCTTGTCCCGTTGTTCGAGCCGAAGTCGGTCGCCCTTGTTGGCGCGGGACCGGAATTCTCTCGCTATGGTGGCCGCGTCTTTCACTTTCTGCAGGCCTTCGGGTTCCAGGGCGCGATCTGGCCGGTCAATCCCAAATACACCGACATTCGCGGCGTGCCCTGTTTCCCCAGCCTGAAGGCCGTGCCAGGCCGCCCCGACCATGTCGGCATCGCCGTCGCGCCGGAGCGTATCCTGACAACGCTGCAAGACTGCGCCGACCTTGGCGTGAAAGCGGTGACGGTTTTCTCCGCCGGCTTCGGCGAGACGGGCAAACCCGAGAATCTCGCGCTGCAGGACAGGCTCGTTGATTTCGTGCGGGCGCATGGCATCCGCATGCTGGGGCCCAACTGCAACGGCATTGTCAACTGGCAGAACCGCCTGTCGATGGGGGCTTCGGCCACGATCCTGGAAGAGAAGGGCCAGCCGGGGAACATCGGCATCGTGTCGCAAAGCGGCGGGCTGGGGCAGGTCAACGTGATGTGGCGGGCGCTGCGCGCGGGCCTTGGCATCAGCTACCAGGCCAGCTGCGGCAACGAGGCGGATATTGACGTCATCGACGTCGCCGAATTCCTCGTCGACGATACAGGCACCAAAGTCGTGCTGATGGCCATCGAAGGCATCAAGAGCGGCGATCGTCTGCGGCTGGTGGCAGAGAAGGCGGCGCGCGCCAGAAAGCCCATTCTCATGCTCAAGCTCGGGCGCAGCGAGGGCGGCCGCCGGGCCGCCGCCTCGCATACCGGTTCCATGACCGGTGCCGATGAAGTGCATGATGCAGCGCTGGCGCAGATGGGCATTCTGCGGGTGGATGATGCCCAGCACCTGATCCACGCGGCCATGTTGTTCCAGCAAGGAAGGGAATTGACGGCTGACGGCGTGGCCTCGGTCGCGGTATCTGGCGGCTGTCTGGCGCTGCTGGCTGACCAAGCCGACCGGTTCGGCCTGCGCTTTCCTGAATATGGGCCCGAGACGCAGAAGACCCTTGCGGGCATCGTCCCGAGCTTCCTGTCAGTCGCCAATCCCACCGACCTCTCGGTGGAGGTGCTGGGACAAAAGGACGGGCTGAAGCGCGTGCTGGCAGCGGTGGCCGACGATCCGAATGTGGGCATCCTCATGCCCACCATCACCATGACGCCGAAGCGCGATCTCGATGTCTATCTTGCAGCCACCCGGGAAAGCACGAAGCCTGCCGCGCTCATCTGGTCCGGGGGTTGTTCCGACGCGCCGTGGACGGAAACTGAGCACATGCTCGAAGGGGTGCCGGTCTACCGCGATGTCGACACCGGCCTGCGCGCCGCCGGCTTGCTGGTGCAGCACGCGGCCTTCCTGCGGAAACTCGCGGCGCGCGAGACTCCGAAGCGTCCCGACGGCGTGAACAGCGATGCGGCCCAGCGCATTCTTTCCGCCGCCGGCCCGGTCCTGACCGAACGCCAGAGCAAGCAGATCCTGGCCGCCTATGGCCTTGCGGTCACGCGGGAGGTGCTGGCAGCCAGCCCGGCGGAGGCGGTCGAACATTTCCGCTCGCTCGGTGGCCCGGTGGCGATGAAGATCGAGTCGCCGGACATCGCGCACAAGAGTGACAGTGGTGGCGTTCGCCTCGGCGTAGCCTCCGAGGCCGGGGTGGCGGAAGCCTTTGCGGCGATCATGGCCGCCTGCACAAGGGCCGAGCCTGCTGCTCGCCTGAACGGTGTGCTGGTCCAGGAGATGGTGCCGCCCGGCGTTGAGCTGATCCTGGGATTTTCCACCGACCCGACCTACGGCCCGGTCATCGCGCTGGGCGCGGGCGGCATCTTTGCCGAATATGTCGGCAAGCCCATCCTGCGCCTGCCGCCACTGTCCCGCGACGCCGCACGGGCAATGATCGATGCGCTGCCCAACCGCAGGATGCTCGACGGCGTGCGCGGCTTGCCGCCCGCGGATCTCGCACAGCTCGTCGACACCGTGGTGCGCTTCTCGTGGCTGGTTGCCGATCTTGCCGATATGGTTGGAGAGATCGACATCAACCCGCTGATCGCTGGGCCCGGCGGGGCGGTGGCCGTCGATGCGCTTGTCGTGCAGAAGGTGCCCCTATGAGGGATGGTGCAGTCATCGCGGGGGTTGGGGAGAGCGCGCGGCTTGGCAAGGTGATGGACCGCAGCCCGATGCAACTGATGGCCGAAGCTGCCCGTGCCGCACTTGACGATTGCGGTCTGAGCATGGCCGACATCGACGGCTTCATAACCACGCCCCTTCGCGTGATGCCGATGAATCCGCCGGCGACTCTGGTCGCGAGCGCCTTCGGCCTGCAGCCAGCCTGGCTCACGACCATGGATCTCGCCGGTGCCTCCGGCACGGCGATGGTGCAGCAGGCCGCGGCCGCAATCGCCGCCGGCCAGTGCAAGGCGGTGTTGTGCGTCGGCGGCCAGAACCTGCTGTCACACGGCTCGCGAAATTCCGCGGTGCAGGCTATGGCGCAGTCTGGCGTGGCACATCCGCAATTCGAGCTGACGCAGGGCCCATTGATCGCCTCGCTCTACGCTCTCATCGCCAGCCAGCACATGGCGACCTTCGGCACGACCGAGGAGCAGATGGCCGAGGTGGCGGTCTCACTGCGAGCCAACGCGACGCTTAACCCCAAAGCCCAGAAGCGCGATGCCATTACGGTGGCGGACGTGATGGCATCGCGACCTATTACCTCGCCACTCAAGATTCTGGATTGCTCGCTTGTCTCGGACGGAGCCGCCGCTTTCATTGTCACTGCCGCCGATCGTGCCGGGGATCTGCGCAAGCCTGCCGTCCGCATTCTCGGCGTTGGCTATGGCCAGCGGCACGGTTATGTCGGCGAAGCCCGCGACCTGACCGTGACAGGCGCCAAGGATTCCGGCGAGCGTGCTTTCCGCATGGCCGGGCTGACGCCGGCGGATGTCGACGTAGCCGAACTCTATGACTGCTTCACCATCACGGTCATCGTCGAACTGGAAGATCTTGGCTTCTGTCCGAAGGGTGAGGGCGGCCGCTTCGTCGAAGGTGGCCGATTGCGGCATGACGGCGCTTCTCCGGCCACGACCCATGGTGGCCTTCTGTCCTGCGCTCATTTCGGCGTGGCGGCGGGTATGCTGCATGTGGTTCAGGGCGTGCGCCAGCTGCGGGGCGATGCGGAGGCCATGCAGGTGCCCGGCGCCGAGATTGCGCTCGTGCACGGCAACGGCGGTATCGTCTCTACTCATTGCACCGTGATTCTCGGAGCGGCGCACACGGCATGACCGGCATCGATCCATCCCCTTTCGACATCGAACCCGATGCGATCACGCTCCCCTTCTGGGAAGCGGCCAGGAACGGACGCCTTCTGCTGCCGCAATGTCAGGCCTGCGGGCGTGCGCATTTCTATCCACGCCCGCTCTGCCCCCACTGCGGCGGTGGCGAAATGACCTGGGTCGAGGCTCGGCGATCCGCTCGCATTACCGCCTGCACCGCGGTGCACCGGCCACCGTCTCCTGGCTTCTCACCAGGTGGACAGCCCTATACGCTGGCAATAGCCGAAACGGCCGACGGACCTTGCCTGTTTGGCTGCGTTGTCGGTATCGCTGAGCCGGCTGTCGGCAT
>CAXNFA010000208.1:0-4320 GCA_964201105.1 Alphaproteobacteria bacterium
TCTGCTCGCCCAGCACCGGATCCTTGCCCATCTGCCGCACGGCGGCGCCATGCGCGACCTGGCAGTACCAGCAGCGGTTGGCCGAGGACACGACCACGGCGATCATCTCGCGTTCCAGCTTCGACAGGCCGGATTCGCCGAGCATGATCTCGTTGTAGAAGCGCGAGAACCAGCGCAGCCGCTCCGGGTTCCAGGCATAGGCGCGCAGCACATTGGGCAGGAAGCCGAGTTTCTCCTCCGACACGTTAAAGTATTTGCGCAGGCCGTCGTCGAACTGGTCGCGGGGCACTTCGGTGAGCTGCAGGGCGTGGACAGGCAGGGTCTTCATGATGGCAACTTTCCTGGCAGGCGTGCGTGTGGCTGGAGACTAGGCCCTGGGCAGGAGGCCCAGCGGATCCGTCAGCCGGAAGGAGATGTCCTGACTTTTGTCATACTCGACAATATGGCTGAGGCGACCGCGGCCCTTCAGGTCGGCGGCCTGCAATTCGGTTGTCGTGTGCTCGTCGGTGAGAATGATGAATTCGCCCGGCTCCTGCTTCACAAGATAGCGCCCTGAATGCCAGACGCCCCGATACATCATGATGGCCATGTTGCCGGGGACGAGCAGGGCGCGCAGTTGGGCTGGGTCGGGCGGCACGTCGTTGGCATCGCCGGTCGGTGCCGCGAAGACCGTGATGGCGGGCGTGTCGCCAAGGGGAATGAAAGTCTGGGTGACGGAGAAGTGCCGCTCCATCTTGTTGAAGTTCATTGGCGCTGGCGAGACCCGCGCGAACATGAGTTCTATCTTGCCGTCGATGGCGAAGTCGGCGCTCCAGGTTTTTGTTGACGACCATTTGTGCCGCGATTCGCCATCGGGCAACTGCAGGACCTGCCCGAAGGGGGCGAAGCTCTCGGGCGTGCATAGCGCAAGCGGAAGGTTGACTACGCGGGGCATGCGGGCACCAAGTGATGGGAGAAGAAGGGGCCGCCGCAAGGGCGGCCCCTGTCGCAGCTAACGGCTTTTCCGCAGCTGGTAGGCAGCAATGTTAGCGTGGATCAGTGCCTGGTATTCCCAGCCATCGACCTTCGGGTTCAACGCCAGGGGTATGCTGGTGTCGACCAGATAGATCTGCGCGGGATTCTCCGCCATCAGGTTGGAAATCTCGGCCAGGATCTCACGCCGCCGCTTGGTGTCGCCCAGGGCGAGCGAGCGGCCTTCGTTCACGAGTGCATCGTATTTGTCGTTCTTGTACTTGAACGAGTTTTGGAACGAGCTGGAGTGATTGAGAATTGTCAGGCTGTAGAAGGGGTCGGCAAACGCCGGCTGCTCGGTGTAGAGCATCGCCTGGTAAGTCCCCTTCTGGAAACGCTCGGCGAAGGCGGTACCACTTGTGATCAGCTCGATCTCGACCTGGATGCCAATCTGCTTGAGGCTGTCGGCCACAAAGATGGCCTCCTGCTCGGCATGTGCGCCGGGACGCGACGGGCTGACCGTGAACTTGAGCGGAAAGCCGTTGGGGTAGCCTGCCTGCGCCATCAGCGACTTGGCTTTCGCCACATCGGTCTTGATGTAGGGATTGAGCCCGTCGGTGCCAAAGGCCTTGTGAATGGCGGTAGTGGCCGCATCGCCGAAGCCGCGGAACACACCCTTGACGATTGCCTCACGATCGATGGCCAGCGAGATCGCCTGTCGGACGAGAGGGTTGGCCAGCTTCTCATCCTGGTAGTTGAGCAGGATGCTGTCACGGATGTTACCGTCGCAGTTGATGACGCGCACGTTGCGGTCGTTCATCAGGTTGCCGTATTCCTGAAACGGCAGCAGAGCGGCGAAGTCCGCTTCCCCGCTGCGCAGCAGCTGCGAACGGGTGGCGGGTTCCGCCACCGACAGGGCGACCAAGGACGAGGCGTTGCCGCGGTTTGCCTTGTTCCAGTAATTCTCGTTTGGCGTGAAGGTCGCGCGGACCCCCGGCACGAAGTTGGCCGGCGTGATCTGCCACGGGCCGTAGTCCGCGGTGTTCTTCGCCAGCCATGCGGCGCCAGTGGGATCTTCCGCCGTCGCATTCTTCAGCACGGTCTTTGAATCGATGATCTGGAATTGCAGATGGGTGAAGACGCCAAGGTCATAAATGGTCGGCGACTTGAAATGCACGCGGACGGTGCGCGGATCGACCACCTCGACCATGTTCTCCTGCCGGAAGTCACTGGAGGTGAATAGGAAGAAGCGCGCCGCACCTGACAACTTGGCCGCCCGCTCCAGGCTCCACTTGACGTCATCGGCGCTCAGCTCGTTGCCTTGCGGGCTCTTTGCGCCGGCGCGAAGCTTGAACTCGACAAACTTGCCATCCCTGTCGATCCGCCACGATTCGGCCAGGTTGCCCCGCAGGTCGGTCTGCAGGTTCGGCGTTTGCTGGCAACCGCCAAGCTTCAGCTTGCTGGCGTCATAGACCAGAAGGGTCGACGCCTGCTCCGCCACGATATGCGCCGATGCCTCGCCTTCATACTTGGTCAGATAGTCAAGCTGCTGCGGAATTGCCGGCATCGCCTTGACCAGAGGTAGGCGCGGCTGGTTTGACGTTTGCGCGAGCGCAGGACTCGCCGCCAGCATGGCAGCCGTCAGTCCCAAAGCCAGTTTCTTCCACATTCTTCTCTCCCTGTCTGAAGTCTTGTTGTTTTGTTGCAATGCTACGTTGAAGTTCCTTGCCGTTTCGCGGTGTCCTGCCGCCCGCAACGTATTGCCGGTGGCTCCGCATCACTTCGCGACTATTTCAGAGTCCGTCGAACACGGCATTCACAAGTGCGCTGCCGCGTGGTCCGAGTTCCAGCTTCGGATGCATGAAGTTGGGCGAATAGCCGAAGGAAATGCCCGCATCGAGATCGGCGAAGCCGAAGGCCCCACCGGCGCCCCAGTGGCCGAAGGCCGTGGGGTTGGGGCCCATCGGGAAGGGCGCGCAATTTATCTCATAGCCGAGCGCGAACTTGATGGCGACGCCGAGGATCGGGTCGAGCCCGTCACTCTCGCACTGGAAGGCCACCGCCCGGTCGCGCGTTTCCGGCCGCATCAGCCGGGTGCCGTTGAACTCGCCGCCATTCCGCAGCAGCTCGAACAGGCCGGCGATGGTGCGGGCATTGCCGTGGCCCTGGCCGGAACCGACCTCGTTTGAGCGCCATCCGTCGGAGTTGAAGTCTTCGTCGGTCTTGAAGCCCTGCATGGTGCGCGCGAAGACAGTGGTAGGATTCTTCGCGATCTCGTCAAAAAGGGCGCGCGGGCTGCCTTTCTGGTAGATCGTTGCGACACGCGCCTTTTCCAGCGGTCGCAGCGCGAAATTGTAGTCAAGGCCGAGCGGGCCACAGAGATGGTCGCGGTTGAATTGACCGATGCGCTTGCCGGTCAACTTGTAAACCAGGCCGCCCATCAGATAGCCGTAGGTCATGTTGAGATAGACCGGCTTCTTGCCCGGCACCCAGTTGGGCGCCGTGTCTTCGATCGCCTGGATCATCACCTCCCAGTTGTAGAGCTCGGAGGGACCAAGCGGACGGTCGACATAGGAGATCGCACATTGATGGTCGAGCAGGTGGCGCACAAGGATGCCGTCCTTGCCGTTCTTGCCGAACGCCGGCCAATAGTGGGCGACCGGCTTGTCGAGATCGATGACGCCGCGATCGGCCAGCATGTGCCCCATGGTCGAGACCACGGCCTTCGACACGGAAAAGGTGGAGACAATGGTGTCATGCTGCCAAGGTTGGCCCTTGTCCTGGTCGGCCCAGCCGCCCCACAGGTCCACCACCTTGCGACCGCCGGCATAGAGTGTCACCGCGCAGCCAACTTCGCTGCCGTCCGCCAGCAGACCGGCGAACAGTTCCTTCACCCGATTGAAGCGGGTGTCGCAAAAGCCGGATACGCCGGGCTTGTCGCTCATGGTGCTTCCCCGTTGTCAGGATCCTGACTGCCCGGTCACGCGCCTTGCCACGTCTTGATCGGTGGCGTCTTGATTTCAAGCTGGACTGATTCCTCATGCGCAACCGAGCTGTGCCAGACGCTTTTCGGATGCTGCCACGAGTCTCCCGCGCGGACCGTGAAGGTCTTGCCGTCGATGGTCACGTCCATATGGCCGCGCACCAGGTAGCAGACCGTATCGTGGTCGTCATGCCGGTGGCGCGACGACACATGGCCCTTGCCCAGGATTGCCTCCAGCACCAGCATCTGGGGAGTCACCATGAGGGTGCGAATGGTGACAGGCGCTGTCGCGGGCTTGCCTTCCACGGTCGCCAGCCGGTCCACCGTAGCCGTGGCATGCGCAGTGTAGAGCGCCTTGAAGGCCTCCATCGGGATGCCGCGTGACA
>CAXNFA010000209.1:0-4310 GCA_964201105.1 Alphaproteobacteria bacterium
GTGCCGCCGGCGGCGAACAGGTTGGGCAGCTTCGTCTTGTCGGCGCGGCACACCTGCGCATGCTCGTCGATGACAAGGCCGCCCTGCGTGTGAAACAGCGCGCCGCAGACGCGCACCGCCCACCAGGGTGGGCCGACCAGCGCCGGGTGCAAGGTGAAGTCGCGGCCATGCGGGTCCTTCGCCTTGCCGCCTGCCATCGCTTCCGCGTCGGCCAGCGTCTTGGTCAGCGCGGGCAGCGGCAGCTTGGCAATGTTGGCCAGTTCTTCCGTGCTGCCGGCGCGGCGGAAGGCGCCCAGCTGCACGGCTTCCTTCGTCTCCTCGTATTTGGAGACCATGTCCATCAGCCGCTGGTCGAAGATGAACCAGGCCAGGCCCTCGGGCTGCGCCGTCACCTTGCGGCCCATGCCGGAAATGTCGGTGCTTTCGTCGGTGAAGCGTTCGCCCTTCACGTTCACGATCAGCCCGCCCTTCAGGATGATGTTGTAGTGGATCAGGATGCGCTGCGGATCGGCCAGCGCGCCCAACCCCTGGAAGGCGGTCATGTCGGCGGTGGCGGCGCCCAGCTCCATGCCCCACTGGATGCCTTCGCCTTCGTTGCCCTCATGGCCGTGATAAAGCGCGTTGCCCATCATCGGGATGAACTTCTTCACCATCTCGCGGTTGGCGCCGAAGCCGCAGGTCGTCAGGATCAGCGCATCGCAGCCAACCTCTTCCACGCTGCCGTCGGGCCGCTTGAAGCGCACGCCGCGCACATGGCCGCCTTCGTTGGCGAAGATGTCGGTAACGTGGGCGTCGGTAATGAGGTCGACGCCCGCCTGCTCGGCGGCGTTGCCCAGCACGCTGATCAGTTCCGTGCCGGTATGCGAAGGCACCGAGTGGATGCGCGAGCGCGAATGACCCAGCGCCGCGCCCCAGTCCGCGTCGACCTCCAGCGGGATGCCATGCTTGTCGACCAGCCAGTCGACAGTGGGGCCGGAGGCATCGGCGAAGACACGGGCAAGATGCGGATCGGTCTCGCCGCGCGTCAGCGCCATGATGTCGCGCGCGAAGATTTCGCCCGAATCGTCGATGCCCGCTGCCTTCTGCGACTTGGTGCCGGCGGCGGCGATGTTGCCCTGCGACATGGAGGTCGACCCGCGCGGGCGGTGGTCGCGCTCCAGCAGCATGACCTCTACCCCGCCATCGCGCGCGGCCAGCGCGGCCGTCATCCCGGCAGCCCCGGCGCCGACAACAATGACCGGCACGGAAATCTCGAATGTCTTGCCCTTGGCGGGAAGGACGGGCATGGGCAGCTCCTGCGTTTTTGTTGGCCCCATGGTCGCGCGCGGCGGGGTCGGGCGCAAGGGGCGGACTGGCCCGCCTGCCCCCCCGGCAGGCGCCTCAGGCCGCTGGCGGCAGGCGGCGGTTGGTGTAGCGGCGCAGCAGGCTGAACAAGGCGACGAGGAAGGGGTCTGTCAGGCGGGCGACCGCCGCGGCATAGCGCGCCTCCAGGAGGAGCCGCATCGAGCGGTCATCGAGGCTTTCCCCGGCAAGCTCGGGGTGCTTCAAGCGTTCCTCCAGCACCGGCGTGTTCCGGCAATAGGCGATCATGTCTTCCAGCATCTGGCGGTCGGGCGCGTCGATCCGGCCGATCTTGCTCTCGAAGTCGGTGCGGCCGATGGCGACCAGTTGGACCGTGCCCTTGGCGATGGCGCTGGCCAGGCGGCTTTGCGAATCGAACAGCGCCATCTCGCCGAAGATCGTGCCCTTGCCGATCACCTCGAGTTCGAGCTCGTTGTCCGTGCCGTGGTTCTGCACCAGGCGGACCTCGCCGCCCATCACCAGGAAGGCCGAATAGCCGTCGCTGCCTTCCCGGAAGATGACCTGGCCGTCATAGAAGACGCGCCGATCCAGAATTTTGTTGCCGCCCGTTGCCATCCGATTCCCCGAACGCGACGGGATTGTCGCGGGATCGCGGAAGAAATCGCCAGCGTCAGTGCTGTAGCAGCGCCCCCTGCAGCGCCACGCCATCGGCCAGCGCGGCGCAGACGATTTCCGCGCAGGCGCGCGCGTCTGACGCCGCATCGTGGTGCTTCAGCTGGATCACAAGGTGGCGGCACACGTCGGGCAGGCTGGTGGGGCGCAGGTTCCAGGCCTGGCGGGCAAGCTTGACCGTACAGAGATAGGGCAGGGACGGCGCCACTAGACCGGCAATCTCGCAGCAGCCCAGCAGCACGCGGCGGTCGAAGCCGGCATTGTGCGCCGCGATCATGTCAATGCCGGCAAACCAGTCGGCAAGCTGCGGCCACAGCGCGGCAAAGACGGGCGCCGGCTCGCAATCGGCCCAGGTCAGGCCATGGATATGGCTGAACATCATCTCCTGCCGCGGCGGCCGGATCAGGAAGCCCTCGCTGCGCACGACACGCCCATCCTCAATGCGTGCGAGCCCGATGGCACAGGCACTGTCGCGACCGTAGTCCGCGGTCTCGAAATCGATGGCGAGGATGTTCACCGAATTCCCGGACGCGCCGCCTATTTCCCCAGCACCTGCTTTGCCGCATACCGCCCCGCGAGCCGCCCCAGCACCGTCGCGGTCAGCAACCCGTTGCCCGACAGATAGCCCCAGCGCGACGGGCCGGAAAGTCCGCGCGCCGCGCCGCCGCCGGCGAAGAGGTTGGGCAGCGGCGTGCCATTCTCGCGCAGCACGCGGGCTTGGGAATCGACGACCAGGCCGCCCTGGGTGTGGAACAGCGCGCCCGTCACCTTGATGGCGTGGAAGGGCGGCTCGAGGAAGGGCTTCTGCGTGAAGTCGCGGCCCCAGGAGTCCTTGCCCTGGCCCTTGCTCAAGGCTTCCACCTCGGCAAAGGTCTTCTTCAGCGCCTCGACCGGCAGGTTGGTGGCCTTGGCCAGCTCCTCCACCGTGTTGCCTTCCTTCACCGCATTCATCTCCATGCAGTGCTGGAAGTCGGCGAAGTCGCGCGCCATCAGATAGGCGTCGTGGTCGAAGATGTCCCAGGCAAGCTGGTCAGGCTGGCGTGCCACCTCCATCGCCTGCTCGGAATAGCCGAGCGTCTCGTTGGAGAAGCGCTCGCCCTTCAGGTTCACCTGGAAGCCGCCTTCGGTCAGTACGCCCCACATCACCGGCACGCCCAGCGGGTGGGCGACGGCGCCATGGCCCTGATAGCCGCCCATGTCCTTCACCGCGCCGCCCAGCGCCATGCCCCATTTCACCGCGTCGCCCTTGTTGCCGACATGGCCGAAATAGGGGGCGTCGGCGATCTCGGGGATGTATTCGCGCAGCATCTCCGGGTTGCCGCCGAAGCCATTGCAGGCCAGCACCAGCACGTCGCAGCCAATGTCTTCCGTCGCGCCGTCGGGCCGCGTCAGTCGCACGCCATGCACGCGCGCCGATTCGTCGGCGAAGATGTCGGTGACGAGCGCCGAGGTGGCGACATCGACGCCCATGCGCTCCGCGGCCGCCGGCAGCACCGCCATCAGCTCCTGCCCGGTGCGGTTGGGTGAGCCATGCATGCGGTATTCGCTGTGGCCCGGATACTTGAAGCCAGTGAGGAGGGAGAGCGGCATGCCCACCGTCTCCATCAGCCAGTCAACCGTCGGGGCGGATTCCTGCGCCACCCACAGCGCCATGTCGGCGTCGTTCTTGTTCTTCGCCTTGGCGATCAGATCTGCGGCGAATTTCTCCGGCGTGTCGGCCACGCCTTCCTTCTTCTGCAGCTTGGTACCTGCTGCCGGGATCAGGCAGGTGGACAGGGTGGACGAGCCCGTTGGCTTTGCGTCGCGTTCCAGCACCATGACTTCGGCGCCCGCTTCCTTGGCCGTCATGCCGGCCACCAGGCCGCAGGCTCCCGCGCCGATGATCAGGATGGGCACGGAAATTTCGAAGCCGCCTTTCGGCGGGGGCAGGACGGGCATGGTTCCTCCGGTTGGGCTGCGCGCGGCAAATTCGGCGCAGAGTAGGAAGCGCGCCGCGCGCCGTCCAGCATCGCGAGACTCCGGCGGGAGCGTCCGGGTCGCAAGAGGAGGGGCCGGGGTGGGTGCCCGGCCCCTCCGGGGCGATCAGACCGGCACGGCATCCGCCGGGAGGGAGGGATGCCGTGGTTCGCAGAGCCGGCCTGTGCCGATCGTTCTCAGCCCTCCTGCGGGCGGATGTTTCCCTTTTCCATCGCCTCGGCAATTCGTGCCTTGCAGGTGGTTTCGTCGCCCTTCTGATGGGCGTCGTCCGCTTCCTTCCAAAGCTTCACCACGGCATCTCGATGGACCTGCTCGGTGATGAGCGGCACTTGCTGCTCAACATAACGCAGCAGTTCCTG
>CAXNFA010000210.1:0-4303 GCA_964201105.1 Alphaproteobacteria bacterium
GCCGCCACGCGGTCGATTCGACCCTGATCCATTTCGACGGCTTCGAGATCCCGGCCGGCGACCTGATCGGCGTCGAAGGCGATGGCTTCAAGCAGATCCTGCATGGCTTCAACCCCGAGCGCATCCTGATCGCGGCGGAGGCCATCGGGCTTGGCCGCGCCGCGCTGCGCAAGGCGACGCAATATGCCAAAGACCGGGTCGTTTTCGGCCGGCCCATCGGCCAGAACCAGAGCATCCAGCACCCGCTCGCCCGATGCTGGATTAATCTGGAGGCGGCCGACCTGATGATGATGAAGGCGGCGCAGATGTATGACGCGGGCGAAGACTGCGGCGCGCAGGCGAACAGCGCCAAGTATCTTGCCGCAGAAGCCTGCTATGCGGCCTGCGAAACCGCGGTGATGACGCTTGGCGGCATGGGCTATGCCGCCGAGTACCACGTCGAACGCTACCTGCGCGAAAGCCTGATCCCGCGCATCGCGCCGGTGAGCCCGCAGATGATCCTGAACTTCGTTTCGGAAAAGGTGCTCGGCCTGCCAAAGTCTTATTAGCAAGCGCGCATTGCCTCGCGAGAGGAAGGACGGCACGTCATTTAGTTATTTGACTAAGTTTTCTTGACTCCACGGGCCCCTCGCTTACAGTTAGTCATATGGCTAACAAACAAGAAATCCTCGACCGCGCTTTCGGCGCCCTGTCCGACCCCACGCGACGGGCCATCATCATGCGCCTGGCCAGCGGGCCGGCTTCGGTGAGTGAATTGTCCGAGCCTTTTGCTATCGCGATGCCAACCCTGTTGCAGCACATCCGTGTTCTGGAGAGAAGCGGGCTCATCGAGACCGAGAAGACCGGCCGGGTGCGGACCTGCTCACTCCAGGCCGAGGCCCTAGCGGGAACGGAACAGTGGCTGGCAAGCCAGCGCGCTGTCCTGGAGCAGCGCCTGGACCGCATGGAAGCCTATGTCATCGCGCTGCACGCAACGGAGATGAAGAATGCCAGGCGCAAACGCAAGTAACGAACGGACCACCTGGGCACTGGACCGCGAGATCGTCTTGTCCCGCGTGATCGCGGCACCGCGCAGCGTGGTGTTCAAGGCCTGGATCGATCCAGCCCATCTGCCGAACTGGTTTGGCCCCACCGGCTTCACGGTCGAGACGCAGGAAATGGACATTCGCGTTGGCGGGCGCTGGCGGTTCGTCTTCATTGCCCCAGACGGCACCCGCTACACCAATCGCATGGTCTTCCTCAAGATAGAGGCGCCGCGGCTTCTCGAGATGGATCACGGCTCAGACAAGGACGACGATCCGGCCAGGTTCCGCGTCACCGTGACCTTTGACGAGCAGAGCGACGGGAAGACCGTGTTGACATTGCGGCAGCTTCATCCGACCAAGGCACAGCGCGACGCGGGAATCGGCTTTGGCGCCGTCGAATTCGGATACCAGACGCTCGAGAAGCTGGCGAACCATGTCACCGCAATGAATTAGACCTACTTGCCAGTGAAGCGCGGTGGGCGTTTCTCGTTGAAGGCAATGCGGCCTTCCTGGATGTCCTGGCTCTTCATGCAGGCGTCAATGGCTGCGCGGGCGGCGGCGGTCTCCGCCCCCGCCTGCTGGCGCGCAATGTCGTTGATAACCTGCTTCATCCCGCGCACCGACAGCGGGGCGTTCCGGGAAATGGTCGCCGCCAGGCCGTCTACCGTCGCGGCAAGGTCTGCCTTGGCCACGACCCGCTGGGCCAGTCCGATTCGCAATGCTTCCTGCGCGTCCATCGGCTCGCCGAGCAGCAGCATCATGCGGGCCTCTGACTCGCCCACGAGGCCGATCAAGCGAGCGATGAGGTCATAGCTGTAGGAGCGGCCGAGCTTGGACGCCGGAATGCCAAAGCGCGAATCGTCTGAGGCGATACGGAAGTCCGCCTGCAGGGCGATGGCCATGCCGCCACCCAGGCAGAAGCCTTCTATCTGGGCGATTAGCGGCTTCGGGAAGTCCTGCAGCGCACCCAGACCGCGCTTGAAGCGCTTGCTCGCTGCGGCGGGATCTTCGTTCGGATCGGGCTTCTCGGTCAGGTCGGCGCCAGAGACAAAGGCTTTGCCTCCCGCTCCGCTCAGTACGGCGCAATGGACATCGGGATCGACCGCCAGCCGGTCGAAGGCATCGGCCAGCAAATCCCACATATGGGACGACATGGCGTTGCGCTTTTCCGGCTGGTTAAAGATGACGCGACCGACGCCGTCGTGCACCGCGCAGAGAATCTTGCTCGAATCGGACATAGGGTTCCTGTTCCTTCGTCCTGCGCCTAGATGGCGCCGGCCGCCTTCAGTTGGACGAGCGCCTCGGCCGAAAAACCGGCCTCGCGCAGCACCTCTTCGGTCTGGGCCCCACGCGGCGGCGCCGGAAAAGAATCCCTCTTGCCGCTGCCGGAAAAGTTGAGCGCCGAGGCGACCAGATGCGTCGCACCATGCTTAGGATGCTCGATAGGCAGCATGATGCCGGAAGCCTTCACCTGCGGGTCGTTGAACACCTCATCAACTGCATTGATCGGCCCGCAGGGGATGCCAGCGTCGTTGAAGAGTGCAATCCAGTGAGCGCTGGGCTTCTGGCGTGTCACCTGGTTGATTGCCTCGTTGATCTCAACGCGGTGCTTGCTGCGGCCGCGCGTGGTCTGCCACTCAGCGTTGGCTGCCCACATCGGATCGTCCATCATCTCGCAGAAACGCAGCCAGAGGCGCCCTCCCACAGCAGACATGTTGATGAGCCCGTCGGCGGTCTCATAGACGCCATTGGGAATGCCGGTGGGGTGGTCGTTGCCGGCCTGCCGCGGCACGTCCTTGTGGACGAGCCAGCGCGCGGCCTGGAAGTCCATCATCATGATTTGAGCCTCGAGCAGAGAGGTATGGACCCAACGGCCGACGCCCGTCTTCTGCCGTTCGAACAGCGCCATCATGATGCCGAGCGCCAGAATATTGCCGGCCGTCGAATCGGCAATGGCGATGCCGACGCGCATGGGTCCGTCGCCAGGCTTGCCGGTGACTGACATAAGGCCCGCCATGCCCTGCACGATCTGATCGACGCCGGCGCGCTCGCTATAGGGCCCTTCCTGGCCGAAGCCACTTATGCTGCCATAGACGATGCGCGGGTTTACCTTGCGCACGTCTTCATAGGCCACGCCAAGGCGATGCTTCACCGCGACGCGCATGTTTTCGACAACCACGTCGGCCTGCGACGCCAGCTTCAGGAAGGCCTCACGCCCCTCCGGTGCCTTGAGGTTGAGCTGGACCATGCGCTTGTTGCGATGAAGATTCTGGTAGTCGCTGCCGTCGCGATCGCCAAACATATCTTCCTCGCCGGGGAGCAGGGGCGCCTCGATTCGGATGATGTCGGCGCCCCAGTCGGCCAGGTGCCGCACACAGGTGGGGCCTGCACGGGCGACGGTGATATCGAGAACCTTCAGGCCGGAAAGCGGCAATCCCGTCATATCCCCTCACCCAATCTGGAACGCATCGGGCCATGGCGGCCACCCGTCATCCTCCCACAGCCGAATGCAACGCGACAAGGCAACAGAAAGCACACAAACTGCGCACATCTCGTCTTGGGCAAGGAAGCTGCCGATGCGTTTCTGGCGCCAGTCCATGACCTCCACTGCTTGGTTGGTCGTGGCTTGGGTGGAGCTGGTACTGCTGCGAGCGCGGATGATGGTCGAGGCGCGCGCCTAGCTCGGCCTTGGCGCGGCGCACAAATGAAGCTTCCCGCAGCCGCCGCGGAGATGCGCGATAATTTTTTCTGATTGCAGACACAGCCTTGCCATCGCGTTGGTGACCTGCTGATCATTGCCCTGCTTGCCGCCGTGGCGAAGCGCGGCGTCGCCTCGCCACTTCAAGGCGACCACGTGACAGATGAGGAATCACAAAACACGGCGGCGGCAGGCAGGTGGCCCGCAGCAGCGGCAGCCTGCACTACCAGGTCTACTGCCCCACCGTCGCCTGCGAGGACCAGCGGTCGCTCAGCCATTTAGAAAAGCCGCAAGCGCCCTCGGCCAGTCGGCCATCGCTTCGGGCACGTCGGCCCAGGTCACCTTGCCCGTGACGAGATCGCGCGCCGGCAGATGTGCGCCATCGTCCTTCGCACCCGACACCTGCACCGGTTGCGTTACGCGCGGCAACACATCGGCAAGACGAAAAAGCGCTTGGGCGCGCTGGCGGTGCTGCAGCATGTCGCCGGATTTCAGTGCGGCGACCGTGCGACGATGCACCATGTCGGTCTGGATCAGTTCATGGCGATAGACGTTGCTATCTTTCGTGCGGCGGTGACCT
>CAXNFA010000211.1:0-4294 GCA_964201105.1 Alphaproteobacteria bacterium
GACAACGACGTCATCGAGGTGGCGCGCAACCTGAAGCCCTCGCCGCGTGGCGAGCTGGAGATCACCGACATCAATCGTGTTTATCTCGAACGCGGCAAGCTTGCGGTCGAAATTCTTGGTCGCGGTGCTGCCTGGCTCGACACCGGCACGCATGATGCGCTGTTGCAGGCGCATCAGTTCATCGCAGTGGTCGAAGCGCGACAGGGCCTCAAGATCGGCTGCCCGGAGGAGATCGCCTGGCGCATGGGCTTCATCGACGACGTGCAGCTTGAAAGGCTCGCCGCGCCGCTCGCCAAGTCGGGCTATGGCCGCTATCTGCTCGATCTGCTGCAGCAGAAGAAGGGCCCTGCGCTGTCATGAAGGTCATCGTCACCGGGGGCAGCGGCTTTATCGGCAGTCACGTCGTCGACCTGCTCCTGGGCAAGGGCCACAGCGTCACCGTGATCGATAACCACAGCACGGGCCGTGCCGCCAACCTTGCGCATGTTGCGGACAAAGTGTTGCTGATCGAAGACGATCTGGCAAAGCCCGGCAACTGGGTGTCCGCCTTTGCCGGCACCGACTGGGTGGTGCATCTCGCGGCGCTCGCCGATATCGTGCCGTCAATCCAGAATCCGACCGGCTATTTCCAGGCCAATGTCGATGGCACCTTCAATGTGCTGCAGGCCGCGCGTGCGGCTGGGATCAAGCGCTTGGTCTATGCCGCGTCTTCGTCCTGCTACGGCATCCCCGACTGCTACCCGACGCCCGAAGCCGCTCCGATGCGGCCGCAATACCCCTATGCCCTGACCAAGCTGCTGGGCGAGCAGCTGGTCATGCACTGGGCGCAGGTCTATGGCCTGCCGGCGCTGTCCTTGCGCTTCTTCAATGTCTACGGGCCGCGTTCGCGCACCTCGGGCACCTATGGCGCGGTCTTTGGCGTCTTTCTCGCCCAGAAGCTCGCCGGCAAGCCCTACACCATCGTGGGCGACGGCACGCAAACGCGCGACTTCACCTATGTCACCGATATCGCGGAAGCGGTCCTGGCGGCGGCGCAAAGCGATGTGAAGGGCGAAATCTTCAATGTGGGCAGCGGTGCCACCGTCTCCGTGAACCGGCTGGTCGATCTGCTCGGCGGGGAACGCGTCTTCATTCCCAAGCGCCCGGGAGAACCGGAAACCACCTTCGCTGACATCAGCCGCATCACGGCGCAACTGGGTTGGACGCCGCGCGTCCCCATCGAGCAGGGCGTGGCTGAGATACTGCGCCATGTCGACTACTGGCGCGAGGCGCCGGTGTGGGATCCGAACTCTATTGCCGAGGCGACCAGCGACTGGTTCAAATATCTGGGACGCAAGCCGTGATGGACGTCGACGCTTTTCTGCAGTCCGAATTCGACGAGCATATGGCGGTGGCGGGTGCGACTCTTGCCGCCATGCGCGAACCGTTCAAGCGACTCCTCGACCTATGTGAGATCTGCATCCGCGCCAACGGCAAGATCCTCTTTTTTGGCAATGGTGGCAGCGCTGCCGACGCGCAGAATCTCGCAACCGAGCTGTCGGTTCGCTATGTCAAGGATAGGCCTGCCATCGCGGCCCTGGCGCTGACCACCGACAGTTCGGTGCTGACCGCTGCGGGCAACGATCTCGGCTTTGACAGGATATTCGCCCGCCAGGTTGAAGCGCTGGGCCGCCCAGGCGACGTGGCCATCGGCATCACGACCTCGGGTCGCAGCCCGAATGTGCTGATGGCGCTCGAAGCAGCGCGCAAGCTTGGCCTGACGGCCGCGGCTCTGTCCGGCGGCACCGCTGGCAAGCTGCCAGGCCTGGCCGATCCATTGCTGGTTGTGCCGTCCACCACCACCGCCCGCATTCAGGAAATGCATATTGCCGTCGGCCAGATGCTGTGCGGTGCCCTGGAGCGCCGGCTCGGCCTGGTATGAGCGGGGCGGCGGCGGCCTTCTGGGCCTATCGGGCGTTTGGCCTGCTTGCGATGCCACTGATCCGGCGCCGGTTGCGCCAGCGGCTGGCCGCCGGCAAGGAAGACCGGGTCCGCTACCCCGAGCGCCTCGGTCATGCCGGACTCGCACGCCCGGCCGGGCAACTGCTTTGGCTCCATGCCGCCAGCGTCGGCGAAACGCAGTCCGTCCTGCCGCTGGTCGATGCCCTTCTGGCGCGACAACCCGGGCTGCAGATTCTCTTCACCAGCGTCACCGTGACATCGGCGCGGCTGCTGGCGAGCCGCCTTCCGCCCGGCGTCCTTCATCAATTCGCTCCGGTCGACACGGCGCCGGCGGTTCAGCGCTTCCTCGACCACTGGCGGCCGGACGCCGCGGTCTTTGTTGAATCCGAACTCTGGCCGGTCACGCTGCTGGAGCTTGATCGGCGCGGAATTCCGCGCGCGCTGGTGAACGGGCGGATGTCGGAACGCTCCTTTCGCCGCTGGAAACGGTTGCGCACCCTGGTGGAACCGTTGCTGGCCGGGTTCCAGCCCTGCCTGGCCCAGTCGCCGGAAGATCTCGTTCATTTTCAGGCGCTGGGCGTGCCGCAAGCGGCCTGTCCGGGCAATCTGAAGTTCGCCACGCCGCCCCTTGAGGTGGACAGGGACGCGTTGGCGGTGATCGCCGCCGCGCTGGGCCCGCGCCCGCGCTGGGTGGCCGCCAGCACGCATGCCGGCGAGGAGGTCCTTGCGGCTGAGGTTCACGCAGCACTGGCGGCCGATCTTCCCGGCCTGCTCACGGTCATCGTGCCGCGCCACGTGGAACGCGGGCCGGCTATCGTTGCCGAACTGGCCGGTTGTGGCTGGGCCGCAGGGCTGCGCTCGCGGGGCGATCGGCCAGGCGATCATCCCGTCTACGTGGCGGATACGATGGGCGAGCTCGGCCTGTGGTATCGCCTTTGCCCGGTCACCTTCGTGGGCAAGACGCTGGTAGGCGACGGGGGCCAGAATCCGATGGAACCGATCCAGCTCGGCTCGGCGGTGATCCATGGGCCGAACATGAGCAACTTTCGCCGGATAGCCGAGGATCTGGCCATCGCCGGCGGCGCCGTGACCGTCGCAAATGCCGACGCGCTGCGCGACGTTCTGCGGCGGATGTTTGCCGAGCCAGCCTGGCGCCGGCAGGTGACTGAGTCTGGTCTCGGGGTTCTGGCGGCCGGGGCAGGGGCCCTGCCCGCCACGCTGGTAGCGATTGAGCCTTTGCTCTCGAAGCGGCAAGGGCTTGCTTGACAACCGTCGAAGGGGCCGTCGATAACGATCCGTCCATTGGACCCGTCTTGCCGAAGGCTGGGCAAATACAGGCAAGACGTCCCCCGGCATTCGGGAATTGATGGACCAGTGTCGGGGACGAGACTGATCTAAGGGCGAACTCCGTGCTTGTTTTCCAGGTTCTTCTCGCCGGCCTGTCGCTGCTGATCTGCACCTTTGCGATGCAGATTGGCCGTGCTTTGGGCGTGCTTGATCTGCCGGACGGCAAGCGCAAGCTGCATGCGCGGGCCACCCCCCTTGTCGGTGGAATCGCGGTCATCGTGCCGGTCCTGCTCATGGCCGCCTGGCAAGCCGCCACCACCAATCTTGCGCCATTCTATGGCGTGCTTGGTGCCGCCACCCTCGCAATGACCCTGCTCGGCATGCGAGACGACCGTCGCCATATCTCTGCCAGTCTTCGTCTTGGCATTGAGTGCGCCATCGTGCTGGCCGCGATCCTGCTGATTCCGGGATTGCGCATCGAATATCTGTGGCTGCGTTTCGCCGAGACTCCGGTCTTCCTCGGCACTTGGGGCGGCATCCTGTTCACGCTCGTCTGCCTTGTCGGACTTCAGAACGCCATCAACATGGCCGATGGCAAGAATGGGCTCGTCATCGGCATGGCGCTGATCTGGACGATGATCCTGTCGGCCTACGGGCCCGATCATCTGGCGCCGGTGCTGATCGTGCTGGCGCTCGGGCTTGCCGTGGCATTGGCCTTCAACCTTCGTGGCCTTCTGTTCCTGGGCGACGGGGGCACCTATGGCCTCAGCATGCTGTTCGGCCTGCTGTCGATTTACACCTACAACGTCGGCTTTCCGCGCCTGTCGGCGGACGGAATCATCCTGCTGTTCTTCATTCCGGTGATCGACGTGCTGCGGCTGATGGTGGTGCGGATCGCGCAACGCCGATCGCCCTTCGATTCCGACCGTAACCACTTCCACCATATCCTTCTGGCCATGCTGCCCTGGCACTGGGCGCTGGCGGTCTATCTGCTGCTCGCCGCCATTCCGCCGCTGGTGGCGCTTTACTTCCCGCTGGCGACACCACATATGGTTTTCGCGCTGCT
>CAXNFA010000212.1:0-4293 GCA_964201105.1 Alphaproteobacteria bacterium
TCGCCAGCGTCGAGCTTGCCGGTCACGGGCTCCCACAGGCCCGGCGCATGATCGCGATGCGCAGCGCGGTGAAGCAACAGGAGCCTGCCATCCTTCACCACCAGCGTCTGCACGATGACCAGGTAATAGTCTGCCATGTCACGCCTTCAGAAAATCGCGCATGGCGTCGGCCATGGACTTGGGATGCGCCTCGAAGGAGGACACGCCGATCTCGGGCAGGTCCTGCATCCGGACATTGGGTAACAGCGACTGCAGGACCAGCGTGCGGTCCCGCGTATAGTCATGCGGCGTGAGCACAAGCACTGGCTGGCGCACAAGGCTTGCGCGCTCCGCCGTGGCATAGGTGTAGGAGGCACGCGGCCCCCACCAGACCAGCGGGCCCGCCCGTGTCATTTCCTGGCAAAATTGCAGGACGAAGCGGTTGTCGAGGCCGGGCACGCGCCCGCGCATGTTCGCCGTCCAGCGCTCCCGTGCATGGCTGCCGTCGGCGGAAAGCGTCGGCGGCCCGATATAGCGCTTCGCCCGGTCGGCGTCCGTGATGACCGGGGTTGAGGCAAGGACCACGCGGCGCACCACGTCCGGCCGCAGTACCGCGAGCTCGATGGCGATGAAGCCGCCGGTGTGGTCGCCCAGCAGGTCGACCTGCTTGAAGCCAATCTCGTCGATCAGATCGGACATGGCGCCCGCAAAGTCGGCGATCGATGGCGGATGGCGCGGCATGTCACTTTCGCCGAAGCCCGGCATGTCGATGGCGAGCACCACGCGGTCGCCGCCGATCTCGGGGAGGAACGACAGGAACTGCTTGCCGGAAATCGGCGCCATGTGGAAACACAGCAGCGGCGGTGCGCCTGAGGGCTTTTCCGGCTGGCGTATCCGGTAGTGCAACTGGCCATGGCGTGTGTGCGCAAAGGCACGGCGCGCGGCGTGGGGATTGGGCGCATGCACGCGGGCACTGCGCGGCAACGCCGCGGCGGCGCCATCATCGAGAAATCCGCGCAGGATGACCCCGATGCCCGGGGCGCGCAGCGACAGGAATCCATGAGCCATCCCCGGAAGCTCAAGGATGCGGCCATTCTTCAGCAGCGGGGCAGCGCGCTTGGTCTGCTCCCACAGGTCATCCTGCGGCGACAGGACCAGGATCGGCTGCGTCACCTTGGGCAGGTGATCGACATGCTGGTAGCGCGCCGAGGCGCGATGCCCCCAATGCGCGTTGTGACCGCCACGGCTTTGCTCATTCAGGTCGCGCTCAAGCAGCACGCCCGTGCGCCCCGGATCGCTCCAGCGCTTGCCGCCGGCGAAGGTCGCGACATAGGTGTCGCCCGCGTCATCGAGCGCACGCTCGCCATAATGCGAGAGGTATTCCTTGAACTCCTCGTCCGTGTAGACGGGCGCGGAGACGAGCACGACATGGCGCACCTGGTCGGGGCGGCGGATGGCGATCTCGGCGGCGATCTTGCAACCCGTGTGATAGCCCATCAAGTCGAAGGCGCCGAATCCCAGCGTGTCGATCAGGTCTTCCATCGCCGTGGCGAGATCCTGGATGTCCGGCGCTTCTCCCGGCTCATCCGAATCGCCATAGCCCGGCGTGTCCGGCGCCACCGCAACTCGGTCGCGCCCCATCTCGGCGATCAGCTTGTCGAAGTTACGCCCCGAATTCGGGCTGGGGTGGAAGCAGATCAGCGGGCGCTGCACCGCGCGTTCCGGCCTGGCGATGCGATAGTGGATCTGCCCGAACGGCCCATCGGCATAGCCGCGCGTGACATGCGGCGCGCTGCGATACCAGGCGTCATAGTCGGCGACGGACTGGATATGCTCCGGCGTTTCATAACGTCCTTCATCGTCCATGAAAATTTCCCCTGCGCGCGCGTGTCTGCCGCGTTGCACGCGATGATGAAGCGGATCACGGCTTCGTGCCACATCGTCCTGCAAGCACCGCATACGATTCATGGGTTGATCCTGCGGTGAGGAGACACCACAATGGATTGGCATCTTCGGATGCTCCATGCGGGCCCTTGGTTTGGGCCCGTGGTGACGGGCGCTCGGCCCCGATCCATACCGCATGGGTGTGTTTCGTATCGCATGCGAAACACGCCACCAGCGACAAGACCGCGGCCAAACCGACTCTTGCTCAAGGAGAGCTGATATGCCCATTTCGACAAACATTTCTGATTCGACACGACCTTCCCGGGTAGCGGCGCGTTATCGCGATCTCAATGCGGGCAAGGCGGATTTTTCCATGGCCTACGAACGCCCGGACCCGCGCGCCTACGCCGCAGTGTTGGGAGGATTGGACTACCGCGTCCCCAGCGAGGCGCTACCTGTCTTCCGCCGGGTGATCGCAGCCCAGCGAGCGCTGCTCGGTCGTTCGCGCCTGCGGGTCGCCGATGTCGGCTGCTCCTTTGGCGTCAACGCGGCGCTGCTCAAGCATGATGTGTCGCTGCGCAGCTTCTTTGCGCGCTACCGCACCACGCCGCTGCGCGACATGCCGAATGGCGGGCTGTTGCGCGCCGATCGCGAGTTTTTTGCCGAAACACTGGACGACGAGGACCTGTCCTTCGTTGGCATGGATGTCTCGGCCCCGGCCATTGAGTATGCCGAGAATGTTGGCCTGCTCGACGCCGGCATCAGCGAGGATCTTGAGAAGGCAAAGCCCAGCGCCGAGGCCCAAGCCCTGCTCTGTGATGTGGACCTGGTCATATCCACGGGCTGCGTTGGCTATGTGAGCGAGCAGACATTCAGCCGCATCCTCGATTGTCCAGAGGACAGCACCCCATGGGTGGCGTCCTTCGTGCTGCGCATGTTCCCCTTTGACCGCATCGCGACGAGCCTTGGCGAACGAGGATATGTGACGGAAAAGCTGCACGGCGCAGTTTTCGCCCAGCGGCGCGTAGCGAATGACACGGAGTGGCAGCACATGCTCGATGCGCTGCAAGAGCGCGGCATCGCACCGACGGAAGCCGAAGTTGCCGGCACGTTCCAGGCGGAGTTCTTCCTGTCGCGCCCGGCGGCTGCGGCACGCCAGCTGCCCCTGGCCCGGCTGATGGCGCAAGACGCGTGACCCGGGGATCGGCATCCGGGGATCGGTGATGGCTGTGGCGCCCGGCTTTCGCAGGGGCGCGGCGGGTTCCCAGAATCAACAAGGCCGCCCGTTTGACGGGGCGGCCTTGCGGCTCGGATGAGCAAATTGGAGCGGGCGAAGAGATTCGAACTCTCGACATCAACCTTGGCAAGGTTGCGCTCTACCCCTGAGCTACGCCCGCACAGAGTGCCGTTGAGGCCCGGCTTGATACTACCATCCCGCCGGCCTTGTAAAGGCGGCAGCACCGGATTGTTGGGCGGAACCACGGGCGGGGCCTAAATCGCCCGCCCACCACCCTTTTTTGCTGGCCGGGGCCGCCCGAATCAGGCGGCGGCGGGTGGAAAACCAAGCCATGCCCTCCTATGTTAGCCGGTAATCCGGCCGGTTTCCGGCCTTCACCCGTTTCTCTGGCGGTAACGACATATGGCCGAACCCCTGATCGGCGCCGCGCAGCCGGCCGCTCCCGACCTCATCAAGGACACCACCAGCCGCACCTTCCAGAAGGATGTGATCGAGGCATCGGCCAAGGTGCCGGTGATCGTCGATTTCTGGGCCCCCTGGTGCGGGCCCTGCAAGCAGCTCGGCCCGATCCTGGAAAAGGTGGTCAAGGCTGCCAATGGCAAGGTCAAGCTGGTCAAGGTCGACATCGACGAGAACCCGGAGCTGGCCCAGGCCCTGCAGATCCAGTCGATCCCCGCCGTCTATGCCTTTGCCGGCGGCCGCCCGGTCGATGCCTTTGTCGGCGCCCAGCCGGAAAGCCAGATCAAGGCCTTTGTCGAACGGCTGACCGGGGCCATCGGCCCCTCGCCGGTCGATCAGGCGCTGGAGCAGGCCAAGGCCGCCCTTGGCGCGGGCGAGGTCGCCGCCGCCGCCAACCTCTACAGCCAGATTCTGCAGCATGAGCCGGGCAACCCGCTGGCCATTGCCGGCCTGTCGCGCTGCCATGCCAGCAAGGGCGACCTGAAGAAGGCGAAGGACGTGCTCGACACGGCGGGCAAGGAACACAAGGACCACCCGGAGATTTCGGCCGCGCGCGCCGCGCTGCAGCTGGCTGAACAGGGCGCCAAGGCCGGCGATGTCGGGCCCTTGCGCGCCAAGGTGGAAGCCAACCCGGCGGATCATCAGGCGCGCTTCGACCTTGGTCTCGCGCTGCTGGGCCAGCAGGATTATGCCGGCGCCGCCGATTCCTTCCTCGAGATCATCAGGCGCAATCG
>CAXNFA010000213.1:0-4254 GCA_964201105.1 Alphaproteobacteria bacterium
CCGAACGCGCCTGTCAGGTCGTCGCCTCGCTGCCGATGTATCCCGAGCTGACGGATGCCGAGGTCGACCGCGTCATTGCCGCCGCACGCAGCTTTGCGTCATGAATCCGCGCCGCGCCACGCTGGACCTTGTCCGTCGCCAGAAGCTGATCACCAATGTGCGCGCCGACGGGCGGCTGATCGCGATGGAGCAGGGCCAGCATGTTCCCTTTCCGATCAAGCGCGCCTTCGTCGTCTGCGACATGCCGGCCGGCGCCGAGCGCGGTGGCCATGCGCACAAGGAAACCAACCAGTTCCTTGTCACCACGTCGGGCCATTGCCGCGTCGTTTGCGACGATGGCCGGACGCAACAGGTGCATCTGCTCGACAAGCCCGACGAAGGGCTGTGGATTCCGCCCGGCATCTGGGCAACGCAGACCTACCTGACCGCCAACGCGGTGCTGGTCGTGCTGTGCGACACGCTCTACGACGAGGGCGACTACCTGCGCGACTATCCGGAATTCCAGGCCTGGCGGGAGGGCTGACATGGACGAGCGGGAATATGATGTGCTCGACGCCACCGAGGCCTCCATGTGGTGGTTCCGCGGGCTGCACGGTCATGTCCGGCGCATGGCGGGACGCTACCTGCCGGCGCCGTCGGGCCGGGTGCTCGACGCGGGTTGCGGCACGGGCGGCATCCTGGCGCAGCTGGCGCCGGCCTTTCCCGCGCTGCAGCTCCATGGCTTCGACTATGTGCCCATTGCCGCGCGGCGCGCCGCCGCCAAGACGCGGGCCGCTGTCAGCGTCGCGTCGGTCAACACGCTGCCCTATGAGACGCAGTCCTTCGACCTGATCGTCTGCGCCGACGTGCTTGGCCATCGCGGCGTCGATGCCGAGGCGTCGCTGGCCGAATGCGCCCGAACCATCAGGCCCGGCGGCCTGCTGCTGCTCAACCTGCCGGCCTATCGCTGGCTGATGTCCTATCACGATGTCAGCGGCCACACCGACCGGCGCTTTACCCGGCCGGAAGTCGGTCGGATGCTGGCTGCCTCGGGCTTCGAGCCGCTGTTCCTCAGCTACTGGAACATGTTTCTGTTCCCGCTTCTCGTGATCAAGCGCAAGATCGTCGGCGGGACGGAAGGGGTGAGCGACGTGAAGCCCTTTCCGCCGCTGGTCAATATGATCTTTACCGGCCTGATGTGGATTGAAGGACAGGCGATGGCCGCCGGCATCCCGCTGCCCTTCGGCAGTTCCGTTCTTGTGGTCGCGCGGAGGCGTGCATGACGAAACCCTTCCTGCTGTCCGTCGTCATTCCCGTCTACAACGGCGCCGACAGCATCGAGCGGCTGGTCAACGCGCTGAAGGATGGCCTCAACCTCGGTGCACCCTTCGAGGTGGTGCTGGTGAATGACGGCAGCCGCGACCAGAGCGATGCCGCCTGCCGCCGCCTGATGGCGGCGCAGGTCGTGCCCACGACCTATGTCAACCTCACCCGCAACAATGGCGAGCACAACGCGGTCATGGCGGGCCTTGCCCATGCGCAGGGCGAGTGGATGGTCACCATCGACGACGACTTCCAGAACCCGCCCTCGGAGGTGGCGAAGCTCGTGAACTTCGCGCAGGCCAGCGGCCACGACGTCGTCTATTCGATCTACAAGACGCGCAAGCACGCCTTCTGGCGCGTCTGGGGCAGCAAGTTTGCCAACGGCGTCGCCGGTGTGCTGATGGACAAGCCCAAGGGCTTCTACCTGTCTTCTTTCCGCTGCATGCGGCACTGGGTGGCGCAAGAGGTGATCCGCTACACCGGCCCGTATCCCTATATCGACGGGCTGATCCTGCAGGTGACGCAGAAGCTGGGCCAGCTTGAGGTGGAACATTCGGCGCGGGCGGGCGGCCGCAGCAACTACACGCTGCGCCGCCTGGTGCGGCTGTGGCTGCACCTGGCCGTCAACTTCTCGATCATGCCGCTGCGCGCGAGCACCCTGCTCGGCCTCGCCATGAGCGGGTTCGGGTTCCTGTTCTTCCTCTACATCATCATCGACTACCTGGTGGAAGGCTCACCCGTCGAAGGCTGGGCCTCGCTGATGTCGGCGGTGGCGCTCTTTGCCGGCGCCCAGCTCGTGATGCTCGGCCTGATCGGCGAATATGTCGGCCGTATCCACCTGACCGCCAACGGCAAGCCGCAATATGTGGTGCGGGACGCGCAGCGGCATGGCGACAGCCAGTCCTGACGCGCAGCCTGCGGTGCGGTCTGCCCTGAGCCGGGTGGATCTGCTGTTGCTGTTCCTCGCTGCCTGGATTCCGCGCGCCATCGTTGCCGCGATCCGGCCCGAGGGCGGCGGCGACTGGGGCTTCAGCTACCTGCCGGTCGCGCTCAACATCCTGCACAACGGCTGCATCTCGCTGTCCGATCCCGCGACGGCGCTGTGCGAGCCAAGCTGGGGCGGCAACCAGGCGCCCGGCTTCTCCGCCTTCGTCGCGCTGGTCTGGTGGCTGCTGCCGGAAACCCAGCTGGTGCTGGTACAGGTCCATGCCGTTGTCGTGTCGGCCGCCATCATCGTCGTCGCGGCGATGGCGGCGCGGCTCGGCGGTGCCCGCGTGGCGGGCCTCGTGGTGGGGTTGGTACTGGCCTTCTCGCCGCAGCATCTTGCCTGGACGCGCTTCAGCTCCACCGACCCGCTGACCATCACCTTCTCGCTGCTGCTGATCGCCGCCTTGCTGCATGGCCTCGATCGCCAGCGCCTGCCGATCTGGCCGGTCGCGCTGGCGCTGATCGGAGCGCTGGCCGTGCGCTTCGATTCGGTGCTGCTGACCATCCCGGTGGCGCTGGCGGGCTTCCTGCTACACGGGCCCTTCACCGCGATCCGGCGCGGCGTGGCGATCATCCTGGTCCTGATGGTGCCCGCGGGCCTGTGGACGGTGCGCAATGTCGATGACCACCTGACAATCCTGCCGCCGCAATTCTTCTCGCCCAAGTTCGACCGGCCCCCGGGTTTCAACCACTGGGGCTATACCTGGACGATGATCGAATACCAGTATCCTTCCTGGTATTACGACGCCGTGCAGGGCCGCTATGACCAGATCGCGGTCGATCCCGGCAACTACCGGACCGAGGAAGAGCGCGAGGATTCGGAAGCCGCCATAACCCGGCTGCAGGCCTATGTCGGCCAGGACATCCCGGTCGACATCGACGAAGAATTCGCGCGCATCGCCGACAAGCGCCGTGCCATCGACCCGCTGCGCCAATGGCTCATCAGTCCGGCGATCCGCGCACGCAATCTGTGGTTCAACCCGTTCAATCCCACGGCCTGGCCTTACGAAATGTCGGCTGACGTGCTGTTCAAGGTGCGCGAGGGCGCACTGTGGGAACTGCGCGAGGGATTCGAGAAAGAGCCGGGGCCGGCGACGCTGGCGCTGCTGCTGGGACTGGAGCGGCTGCTGCTGCTCGGGCTTTTCGCCTATGTCTTCGTGCTAACGTTGGGCCGCCGCCACCGCGGGCCGTGGCGGCAATTTGTCTGGCTGGCCGCGTCCTATCTGGTCGGCCGCACCTTGTTCTTCGCCTATTTCCCGCTGGTCGAGACGCGCTACATCATGCCGATCACGCCGTGGCTCGAGGTGGCGATCGCACTCGGCCTGATGGTGCGCTTCCGGCCGCAATGGGCGACGGGCCTTATCGGGGCGCGCTAGTTTGCTGTTCCCACAACATCAACCAAGCAGGCTGCGGCAGGCGTTCTTGCGATGACAAGGCCGGCCCGTGCTTCACTGTTTTGCGCCGTCTTCGTTTTTGCCGCCGCGCTTCTGCCGCGCCTGCTGCTTTCCGTTTTCGCACCGACGGCCGGAGGCGACTGGAGCAACAGCTACCAGCCCGTCGCCCTTAATCTTTTCCTGAATGGATGCATTTCGCTGTCTGATCCGGCAGCAGGCCTTTGCATCCCCAGTTGGGGCGGCAATCAGGCGCCGGGGTTTTCTACATTCGTCGCAGCGGTCTGGCAGGTTTTCCCGCGCTCCCAGATAGCTGTCCTCGGCGTGCAAAGCGCGATTGTGGCCGCTGCCATCGTGCTGGTGGTGCTTGTGGTAGAAGAGTGGACGCAAAGCCAGCGGGCCGGCCTGATCGCGGGCATGGTGTTGGCCTTCTCGCCGCAGAACATGGCCTGGGTGCGGTTTGCATCAACCGACGCCTTGATGATTGCAGTGTCCCTGGTTGTCATCGCGCTGCTGCTCCGCTCGCTGCACCAGAACCGGCTGTCGATCTGGCTGTTGTCCCTGTCCATGATGG
>CAXNFA010000214.1:0-4232 GCA_964201105.1 Alphaproteobacteria bacterium
CTCGAGATAGTGGGTGGTCAGCAGCACGGCGCCGCCTTTCGCCCGGTAGTCGCGCACGGCGTCCCACAGCCGGCGGCGCACGTCGATGTCGAGGCCGGTGGTCGGCTCGTCTAGGAAGACGGCGCGGGGCTTGCCGGCGAAGGCGAGCGCCACGCTCAGCATCCGGCGCTGGCCGCCGCTCAGCGCGCCGCCCCGGCGTTTGGCGAGCGGGGTGAGGCCGAAGCGGTCGAGCAGGGCGGCGGGCGCCTCGCCCTGGGGATAGTGGCGGCAGACGAAGCGGGTGACCTCGGCGACCGTCAGGCCGAGGGGGAAGCCCGAGTCCTGCGGCGTGGCGCCGATGGCGCCGCGGGCCGCAGGCTGTCGGGGGTCGGCGCCGAACAGGCGGACCTGCCCGGCATCGGCCGGGCGCAGGCCGGTCAGCAGGCTGACCGCCGTGCTCTTGCCGGCGCCATTGGGGCCGAGCAGGGCCAGGATCTCGCCGGGGTTGAGCTGCAGCGACACCCCCGCCAGCGCCTGGATCGCGCCATAGGATTTGTGGACGTCGATCAGTTCGGCGGCGGGTTGGGTCATGAAGTCACTCTAGGGGCCGGGTGCCGGGGCGGTCCATCGGCCGGTTGACGCACGCGCGGGCACATCCGTAGGGTCCGGCAACAGAGTTGGGAGAGGGTTGCATGGACAAGATCGCGGTCGTCGGCGCCGGCATGGTGGGGCGCGCCTGGGCCATCGTCTTCGCGCGGGCGGGGCTGGAGGTCGGCCTCTATGACCCTGACGGCGGGGCGGTGCAGGACTCGCTCTTCAAGATCGCGCTCGCTGTCCAGGACCTGGCCGCCGAACAGCTGATCGACGAGGAGCCGACGGCGGTGCTCGAGCGCATCACGGCCGGCACCAGCCTCAAGGCCGCGCTGCAGGGCGCCATCTATGTGCAGGAGAACGGGCCGGAGGATCTCGAGACCAAGAAGAAGATCTATGCCGAGCTCGATGCCCTGACCGCACCCGGCGTGCCGATCGCCTCCTCGACCTCGGGCATCAAGGCCTCGGCCTTCAGCGAGGGGTTGCCCGGCCGGGCGCGCTGCCTGGTGGCCCATCCCGTGAACCCGCCCTCGGTGGTTCCACTCGTGGAACTGGCGCCGGCCCCCTGGACGGACCCCGCCGTGGTTGCACAGGTTCGCGCATTGATGGAGCGGATTGGGCAGCAACCGATCACTGTTTTGAAGGAAATTGACGGTTTTATCCTCAATCGCCTGCAGGGCGCACTACTCAACGAAGCTCTGAAGTTAATTGCCGATGGCTTTGTTTCTACAGAAGATTTGGACAAGACGGTCAAGCATGGCCTCGGCCTGCGCTGGTCCTTCATGGGCCCCATGGAAACAATCGATTTGAACGCCCCCGGCGGCCTCCCCGATTACGCCAGACGCTATGGTCCGATCTATCATCAGGTGAATAAGGAATCGGTCCCAAGGGATTGGGATGAAAAGCTTTTTGGCAAGGCGGCGGCGGACCGCCGTGCCACCCTGCCGATGGAAAGGCATGCCGCGCGCCAGGCCTGGCGCGACCGCCGCCTGATGGCGCTCGCCCGGCAGAAAAAGCAGGCCGCAAAAGACCTTGGCGACTGATATGGCCGACCTCCGGATCTGCTTTTTCGGCGACAGTTTCGTCAACGGGACCGGCGATCCCGCCATGTTGGGCTGGACGGGGCGCGTCTGCGCGTCTCAAGACCGGCCGCTAACCTGTTATAATCTCGGCATTCGTCGCGACACCTCGGCGGATGTGAAGGCGCGCTGGCAGGCCGAGGCGCGCTGCCGCCTGCCGCCCGGGGTGGACGCGCGGCTCGTCTTCTCCTTCGGCGCCAATGACTCGGTGCTGGAAGACGGCCGCCCCCGCGTCGATCCCGCCGCCAGTGCCGCCAACCTTCGCGATATCCTGAGCATCGCCAAGGGTTTAGGCCCGGTCCTTGTGGTCGGCCCACCCCCGCTGGGCAATTCCCTCCCCCACGCGAACCTCGTTACGCTCTGCGCGGCCTTCAACACGATTTGTCGCGACTTATCCGTGCCTTACCTGCCCGTCCTGCAACAACTCACAGCCAGCGATGTCTGGCTAAAGGAAGCCGCCGCGGGGGACGGCGCCCACCCCGGTTCCGGCGGCTATCAAGCATTGGCCGATCTCGTTTCCGGCTGGCCGGCATGGCACGGATGGTTCCCGGAGGCGGGGCGCAAGGGCCTCAGGCCACCTTCTTCCCCGGCCGCGTGATCATCAGCATCGCCGGCACCATGGCGACAATCCCCGTGACGCCGAGGATCATGAAGCCGTCCTGGTAACCCGCCAGGTTGGCCTGGGCGCCGATCATGCGGCCGATATATTGCATCGCGGTGGGAAATTGCAGGATGTCGGGCGTGCCCAGCCGGGCGAGCAGGTGCTCGAGCTGGCGGACCAGTTCCATCATCGTCTGGTTGTCGGCGGTCTGGTCGGCGTTGAAGCCTTCGGCATGGAAGGCCGAGCGGGCGATGAGGGCCGAGGCGAGCAGGTTGACGCCGAAGGCGCCGCCGAGCTGGCGGGTGAAGTTGATGATGCCCGAGCCCTGGGCCAGGAAATGCAGCGGCAGCACCTTGAGCGAGCCGATGCCCAGCGCCGGGAAGATGAAGGCGAAGCCCAGCCGCCCGAAGATGGTCCATAGCACCAGCGTCCAGAATCCGGTGTTGGCGTCGGCGCCGGCCAGCAGCAGGCAGGAGAGCGCGCTGAGGCCAAGGCCGATATAGATCAGCACATAGGGCGGCCACAGGTCTGCGAGCCGGCCGGTGATCGGGAAGCTGAGGCCGATGGCAAGCCCTGCCGGCAGCAGCAGCAGGCCGGCATCGGTCGGGCTCAGGCCCTGCACCTCCTGGACGAAAAGCGGGATGAGATACGTGCTGCCGAACAGCGCCACCCCGATCACGAAGGACACGAAGGCCGCCGCGGCGAAGCGTCCGTTCAGGAAGATGCGCAGGTTGATCAGCGGGTGGGCGACATAGAGTTCCCAGGCCGTGAAGACCACCATCACGACAAGGGCGCCAAGGAAATAGATCAGCACGTTGTCGGCGAGCCAGCCGTCGCGCTGGCCACGCGAGAGCGCGATGAGAAGCAGGCCGACGCCGGCCGTGATCAGGATGGTGCCGGGCCAGTCGAAGCGTCTATGGGTCGCGGCAAGCTTGCCGGGGATGAAGACCATGGCCATCAGCAGGCCGACGAAGTCGAAGGGCGTTGCCATCAGGAAGACGAAGCGCCACGACAGTTCATCCATCAGCATGCCGGCAAAAGTTGGCCCAAGCGCCGGCGCCAAGACGGTGCCGATCGCGAAGACGCCCATGGCGCTGCCGCGGCGGTCAGCCGGGAAGACCTGGAAGACCAGCAGCATCGTCATCGGCTGGATGATGCCCGACGCCGCGCCTTGCAGGCAGCGAGCGACGATCAGCACATCCTCGTTGGGGGCGAAGGCGCCCATGAAGCCGCCGATCTCGCAGGCGACGATGGCGCCGATGAAGGTGGCGCGGAAGCCGAAGCGCTCGGTGAACCAGGCGGCCAGCAGCATGAACACCGTGGTTGCGGCCAGGAAGCCGGTGGCGAGCCACTGCGCCTGGTCATGGCCCAGGCCGAAGGTCCCCATGATCTCGGGGATGGCGACGTTGATAGTGGTGGAGGAGAGAACCTGGCCGAAGGTGCCGGTGATGGCGGCGGTGATGACGAGCCAGCGGTAGTTCGGCCCATATTGGGCCTCGAGCGCCTGCAGGCTGTTGGGGCCGCCTTCAGCGACGGACGTCAACCTTCACCTCGACCATCATGCCCGGCCGCAGCAGGCCGTCGCGCTGGGCGACGGCGATCTTCACCGGCAGGCGCTGCGTGACCTTGGTGAAAGTGCCGCTCGGGTTGGCGTTGGGCAGCAGGGCGAACTGGCTGGTCGCGGCATGGCCGACGCGGGCGATGGTGCCCTCGAACAGCTCGCCCGGATAGGCATCGACGCGCACCTCGACCGGCGTTCCGATGGTGAGGTGGCGGATATCGGTTTCCTTGACGTTGGCGTCGACCCAGATGTCGTCCGGGTTGTGGATGAGCAGCAGGCGCTGGCCGGCGCCGACGAATTCACCCGGCTTGACGAAGGTGCCATCGACGACGCCGTCGAGCGCGGCGCGGATCTCGTGTTCGGTGACGGCGAGTTGCTGGCGATCAAGCTGGGCGCGCAGCGCGTCCGTCTTGGGGCCGAG
>CAXNFA010000215.1:0-4225 GCA_964201105.1 Alphaproteobacteria bacterium
TGCTGCTTCATGGCGAAGATGGCGTTCACGCCTTCCATCATCAGGCCAAAGCCCATGCCAGCCAGCGTGTTCTCGACATTGGGGGTGTTGATGGCCAGCCGATCGCCAGCAGACTTGATGCCGCGGGTGAGGCCGGACAGGCAGCTGCCGGTCACGACATTCTGGCCGAACAGAACGGCACGGTCCTGCGCATCGAAGCGCGTCTTCAGCGCCGCATTCAGGTGGGCGACATAGGTGGTCATGCCGCCTCCTGCTGCAGGACGGCGAGCGTGTCGCGGGCAAGCGTCCGCAGATCAGGCTCTGCATGGCGGCCGGTCAGCACATGCACGGGGTCGGTGTCGTCGGCCGCGATCACCGGCCACTCCGCCACGTTTACGGTCGGTGCCACGCCGGCGTGATAGTTGATGTATTTGCCGTCGGGGAGTTCGTCGGTCTTCTGCCGCCAGTCGCCCAGCGAATGCAGGGCCACCTCGAGGACCAGCGGTGTCGACGCATCCAGGGCCTCGCCGCGCATCGCGCGCAAGGCGTCGGCATAGGCCACCACATCATTGCCGCCCAGTGCGCGATAGGGCACTGCCACTGAGGCCGCAAGCTTCGCCACGTCGATGGGGCAGCGCCGTTCCTCGATGGTGGAGCCGAGGGACCAGCCGTTGTTTTCGACGATGACGATGGCGGTGCTGCCCGTGCTCTTCATCGCCAGCAGGGATTCGTAGAAGGCGCCTTCCTCCATGGCGCCGTCGCCGGTGACGACCCAGGTGAGCGCGCCTGTGGCCTTCACCTTCTGCGCCAGCGCCACGCCCGGCGCGACGGCCAGGTTGTTGCCGAGTATGCTGGAGGTGTAGACGATGCCGGCTTCCGGGTTGTCGAAATTCATGCAGCCAAGCTGGCCGGCCTTGAAACCGTCGACCTGCAACCGGTACTCGGCGATCTGGCCTTTCAGGCCGCGAGCCCGCGCCATGTTGTAGTGAATGTTGCGGTGGCTGAGCAGCAGCCGGTCGCTCGCACCCATGGTGGCGGCGACTGCGCAGGCAATCGCCTCGTGACCCATGGCGAGGTGAACCGGCACCTTGAAGGCGCCGCCGCGGTTGAGGTCATTGACGATCATCATGCTCAGGCGAAGGCGCAGCACTTCGGCGGCGAGGGTCATGTCAGGCATGCGCTGCCTCCCGCACTTCGGGTGAGGACTGGGTGCGGCGAAATTCCGCGAAGGAGGGGTAGGCGGCATGGGCGTCGGACAGCATCGGCCTGCCGTCGAGCGGCCAGGCGATGCCGATCTCGGGATCCTGCCAATGGATGCCAGCGCCGAATTCCGGCCTGAAGTCTTCGCTGGACGCGATGGTCAGGATCACGTCGTCCGACAGCGACAGGCAGCCATGGGCAAGTCCCGGTTCGGCATAAAAGCCGTCGCCGGCCTCGCCCGACAGGGTCAGGGCGTCCCACTTGCCGAAGGTCGGGCTGCCGGCGCGTACATCAGCGACGGCCCAGAACATGTGGCCCTGCTGGCATGTCACGAGCTTGGCTTCTGGCTGTGGCGGCAACTGCACATGCAGCCCGCGCAAGGTGTTCTTATGGGCTGTGTGCGATTGCAGGATCTGCTTCCAGGTGGCGCCAATGCCGAGCGTGCTGGCAAGATTGCTGTCGAACAGGCGTGTGAGCGAACCGCGTGCATCGGGCAGGCGCGTGCTGCGCAAGGACACGAACCCGTCGATGCGGGTTTTCACGGGCGTCATGCGGGCACCGCCAGCGCCATCAGCGCGTAGTGGCCTCGGGCCGTCTGTCGCTCGTCTTGCGCGACAACGCGGAAGCCCGAACGGCCGAGCAGGGTCCTGAGCGACATCGGGTCGAACATCCACAGGTGACAGGCGTTGAAGATGTCGTCTTCGGCCGGCTTCTGCGCGAAGGCGCGTGCGTCCGGCACCTCGATATAAAGGCCGCCTTCTGAGGACACTGCCTGGCGGGCGTTGCGCAACGCCTCTGCCGGCGCGCGCAGGTGTTCCAGCACATAGACCAGCGAGACAAGATCGAAGCTGCGGTCGAACAGGCCGGGCCGGAAGGCTGCCTGTGTATAGGGAATGCCGTGGTCGTCCTCGATGAAGCGACCGCTCTCGCTGGGATCGACCACGGCGCTGCGCCAGCGGTCATCCTGGAATTCATAGGCGAAGACGCCGCTGGCACCGCCGATGTCGAGCAGATAGGCGTGGCCATTCACCTGGCCGATGCCGTGCTGCGCCAGCTCGCCCTTGATCCAGCCGATGCGCTGTTTGGTCTCGGACTGATCCGCCGGTAGCGTCGTCACCCTGGCGAAGGTGGCGCGCACGTCCTGGCCGCGCCAGGCGGCCGAGGCGTTGCGATAGGCGCTTTCGTAGATGCGATCGAGAATTTCGGTGTCGCGGCCATAGCGTGAATAGTGGAAGCCGCAATGGACACAGCGCACCCAGGCGCGTTCGTAGCCGACGTCGCCGACACCGACGGTGCGCTCATAGTCGTCCGGCGCGGCATAGGTGAAGACCGGCTTGTGACCGGTCGAGCCGCAGATCAGGCAGGTGTAGGGACCACTCATGCCGCCGCCTTGAGGATCGAGGGCAGCACCGAGGCGACACCTTCGGCGAGGCCGATGCGGGCGCGCCAGCCGAGCTGGCTGGCGGCCTTGGCAGCTGAAACGGGGCGGCGGTTCGGCGCATCGGGCACAGTCTCTGTCACCCGCGGGTTGCGGCCGATCTGGCGCTTCGCCTCGTCGATGATGGAGCCGAGCTCCAGCAGGGTCGGGCCCTGGATGTTGAAGGTCTCGGTGCCGCTGCGGCCGACGGCGGCCAGCATGGCTTCGGCAATGTCGGTGACATGGATGAAGCGGCGCGCGGTGCGCAAGCTGCCGACCTTTACTTCGTCTTGTGTCGCCACGGCATTGACCATGGCCTCGAAAGCGGACCAGTTGGCGGCGCGAGGACCGTAAATGATGCCGAAACGCAGGATGGTTGCGGCGCAGAAGCCGTGCTGCGCCTTCTGGCGCAGGTTGGCCTCGGCAACCAGCTTGGAGAGCGCGTATTCCGAGGTCAGCGCCAGTGCATCAATCGGATCGTCTTCCGTTTTCTCGGTGTCGCCGACGAAGCGGTCATAAACCCATTCCGACGAGGCGAAGATCATCTGCTTGGCGCCACGGGCCTGGGCGGCGGCCATGACATTCAGGCTGCCCATGACGTTGACGTCGAAACAGCGCGCCGCGTTGTTGCGGCAATCGGGGTCGCGCGACAGGGCGCCCAGATGCACCACGGCATCGACGCCCGCGGGGATCAGGTCGGCAATGGCAGCATCGCGCAGGTCGGCGGCGTGGAAGCCGGCACGATCCTGGGCCAGGAGGTCAATACCGGACACATCGATGCCGCGCTGGTCGCAGACGCGGATGAGTTCGCGGCCGACGAAGCTGGCGCAACCGGTGAGGAAGAGTTTTGTCATGGCTCAGTCGCCCCCGGCGACGGCGATGGTGTCGCCGGTGATGAAGGCGCCGGCCTCAGACGCGAGGAACAGGGCCATGCGGGCCACTTCCTCCGGCCGTCCCGCCCGGCCCATCGGCACCAGGCCCGAGCGACGCTCGTATTGCGCGTCGGTATAGCCGTCGATCTTGCGGTGCATGCCGGTGGCGATGACGCCGCAGCGCAGCGTGTTGACGCGGATGCGATGCGGCGCGCCGGCCTTGGCGAAGGCGGTGCCCATGGCCTCCAGCGCGCCCTTGGCAGCGACATAGTGGATGGCGTTGGCGCTGCCGCCATAGCGCACGGCGACCGTGCTGACATTGATGATCGCGCCGCCCTTGGCGGCGACCAGGTGCGGCCAGGCTTTCTGCACCAGCCGGAAGGGTGCCGTGGCATTGAGCGACAGCGTGGTGTTCCACGACGCCTCGCTCATCGTCGTGAAGTCGGCATACTCGGAAACGCCGCCGGCATTGTTGATCAGCGTGTTGAGCCCGCCCGCGACGGTGGCGAAGCGGTCCACCAGCGCGTCCCGCGCCGCGGCGTCGGTCAGGTCCGCATCCAGCAGATGTGCCGTGCCCAGGGCGCCAAAATGGCGCGCGAGGGCGGTGGCTTCCGTGCCGCTCTTTCGGTGATGCACGCCAACGGTGGCGCCGGCAGCCAGGAACAATTCGGCGATGGCCTTGCCAATGCCGGAACTCGCACCCGTCACCAGCACGCAGCTGCCCTTCACCGAGGCAAAGT
Source organism: Alphaproteobacteria bacterium (assembly GCA_964201105.1). GTDB lineage: Bacteria > Pseudomonadota > Alphaproteobacteria > SHVP01 > SHVP01 > CANJEJ01. The sequence goes on from CAXNFA010000215.1 coordinate 4,209, forward strand.
AGGCCTCGGCAGCGGCA
>CAXNFA010000216.1:0-4221 GCA_964201105.1 Alphaproteobacteria bacterium
GTGTTCCTTCCGTCATCCTGCCAGGGCAGAGGCTGCGGCGGGCGCACACAAGGTGGCCCGCCACCAGATCATCGAATGCGCAGAATCTGGTGATAGTTGATGTTCTGGTTGGTGTTGACGACGCCGGTGACATCGGGTGAAGCGCCCAGCATGTCCACCACTTCGAAGAGATAGAGATTCTGGGCATTCTCGGCGGCCAGCTTCATCAGGTCCTGCAGCAGCGCGCGGCGCTTCGCGGGATCGGCCTCGGCCTCCACCTGCTTCATCAATGCCTGTTCGGCCTGATCACAATAGAAAGGAATCTGCTTGTTGCAGGATTTCGTCTGGAAGCCTGCGAAGGCATCGGCGGTCGTCAGGTAGAAATCGTTCTGAAAGAGATCGCCTTCATAGGTCATGCCCTTGTCAGGCGTGCCGAAGAAGGCGGTGCGCCAGGCCCCGATGGGGGTTGGCTGCAGCCGGATTCGCACGCCGACGGCCGCAAGGTCGGCCGCCACCTGCTGGTAGATCTCGTTGTCCATCGGCATGTTGCCCGGCAGCACGGTGGCGGCCGTCTCGAAGCCGTTGGCGAAGCCCGCATCGGCGAGCAGCTTCTTCGCCTTTGCCGGATCATAGGGATATGGCCTCACGTTCGGGTTGTAGCCTTCCATGTAGCGCGTGGCGCCCTGCCCCGCCGGCACGGTAAGGCCGCGCAGCAGTTCGGCCGCCATGCGGTCCTTGTTAACCGCATGATTCACTGCCTGACGCACCCGCACATCGTTGAAGGGGGACTTGCGGCCCGTCTGGAACATTGACCAGGCCATGACCACCGTGTGCGGCGTGATCAGAACCTGGCTGCCTGCCTTTCGCAGGTCGTCAACCGAATCGAAGGGCAAGGCAACGGCGATGTCGAGTTGTCGCGCCTTCAACGCCTGGGTGCGGGCCGCTGGCTCGGGCAGCAACGCCAGTTCCAGGTTCGGAATGGCTGGTGCGCGCCAGGAGCGCGCATGGGCTGACATGCGGATGCTGCCGGCTCCCCAGGTGTCGACCTTGTAGGAACCGGACCCGATCGGGGTGGCGGCGAAGCCATCCGGCCCCATGTCCTTCCACGCCTTGGGCGGCGCAATATAGGTTTCGCTCAATCCGCGCGGCAGGATGCCGTTGGGCGTTGCGGTCTTGATTTCCATCGTCAGGGTGTCGAGCGCCTTGCCGGAGGCATAGGCGGAATTGCCGATGAAGACGACAGCCCCGTTGCGCGCCTGCGCCCGGCCTTCATTCCGCATCCAGTCGAAGAATTCGATCACGCCCGCGGCTGTGAGCGGCTCACCATTCGAGAAGACCACGTCCGGGCGCAGCTTCACCCACCATGTGGTGGCATCGACCTGCCACCACGATTCGGCTAGCTGCGGCGCGACCAGACCGTACTGATCGGCCCGGGTCAACGTGTCGTAGATCGCCGACATCGTATAGACGTCGGGCGAGACGGCGCGGGTGGTCGTCAGGTTGCCGCGGCCGGGCGGCTGCGACACCACGCCGACACGCAGCGTGTCGCCCGCCCCCTGGGCCAGAGCGGCACCGGAAGAAGCGACGACCGCAAAGGCCGAAAACAGGGCCATCGCCCCGAGCTGCGCCGACTTGCGCCAAGACATTCCCGTGTCCATCACCTTCTCCCCGTCGTTCGTTACCTGTCTTTAGTGAAACTTCTTCAGTTATGTTGACACCAGACGGGCGGCGCCGACAAGTGCTATAAGTCGGGAAACTTCAGGGAGGGCTTCATGTCCAGAATCAACGACATCATTGTGATCGGCGCCGGCACGGCGGGGCTGATGGCGGGAATCTTCGGCAGCCGGGCCGGTGGCCATGTGCTGGTGCTGGAGGCGACAAACCAGATCGGCGGCACGCTGCACATGTCAAGCGGACGCATGAGCGCCGCCGGCACCAAGCTGCAGGCGTCGAAGGGCATCGAGGATTCGGTGCAGGATCACTATGACGACGTCATGCGCATCTGCCACAACGCCGCCGACCCCGCCATCGTCCGGCTGGCGGTGGACCATGCGGCCTCCACCTTCGACTGGCTGACCGACAACGGGCTGCCGCTGGTGCCGCAGAGCCCGACCTTCCATGCTGGCTCGCACGAGCCCTATCTGAAGAAGCGTTACTCCTGGTGCCCGGAATACGGCAAGTCGATCATCCGCGTGCTGGCGCCGCATTTCTATGGCGAGATCGCTGCCGGCGGCGTGACGCTGAAACTGAACACCACGGTCACCGAGCTGATCCAGGATCCCAGGACGATGGCTGTCACCGGCGTGCGGGCGCGGAACCGAGCTGGCGAGATTGTCGAATATTCCGGCCGCCATGTGCTGATCGCGACCGGCGGTTATGGAGCCAGCGCGAAGATGGTTGCCGAGCTGCATGGCATGCCGCTGTATAACGTCGGTGCGCCGCTCCACGCCGATGGCAGCGGCATCCGGCTGGGCATGAATGCCGGCGGCTATGTGCGCGGGGCCGAGCATTTCCCGATCAACTTCGGTGTCGTGCTCGACGACTACGACTATCCCAGCGAAACCATCGGCCGCGCCCAGACCTCGCCCGAGGAACGCCAGCCGTGGGAAATCTATGTCGATACCTATGGCAACCGCTTCGTTGCCGAAGACGAGCCGTCGATCGACGCGCGCGAAGTGGCATTGCTGGACGTGCAGGACCAGCGTTTCTGGATCGTCTTCGACCAGGCGATCCTGGACCAGGCGCCCTCCGTCATGCTGGGCTGGTCGCGTGACCAGGTACAGCGCGCGTTGGGCAACCACCCCATGTTCCTGAAGGCCGACACGCTGGTGGATCTCGCCCGCCAGGCCGGCATGCCGGTGGCGAATGTCGAGAAGACGGTCGCGGCCTATAACAGCAACCTGAAGGGCACCGATCCGCTGGGCCGCAAGCACCGGCCAGCGCCCATCGCGAAGGGCCCCTTCTATGCCATCCGCCAGCACGCGACGATCATCGTCACCTCGGCGGGGCTTGCCGTGGACGGCGAGTTGCGGGTGCTCGACAAGCACCAGCAGCCGATCGCGAATCTCTATGCGGCAGGTGAGGCGCTGGGCAGCGTGGCAACGATGGGCCACGCCCATGTCAACGGCATGATGGTGACGCCAGCCCTGACCTTCGGACGCCTGCTGGGCGAGCGGCTGGTGCAGCAGCCCGTCCGCCAGCGCGCCGCCGCGGAGTAAACCGCTGGGACATGGATGGCGTGCTATAACGCCATCCATGTCGATCCTGTTCTTCTCGGCCCTTGGGGCCATGGAAACCTGGCGCGGCGCCTTGCGCGCCGAGTTGCCCCGTCACACCATCTGGATTCCCGGCGAATCCTTCGATCCCGCCGCCGTCGAAGTCGTGGTGGCGGGGCGCATTCAGCCCGGCGCACTGGCCGGCTTTCCCAGGCTGAAAATGATCGTGAGTCTGCTGGCCGGCGTCGATGCCCTGCTGCAGGACAAGACGCTGCCCGACGTGCCGCTGGTGCGCGCCAGCGCCCCCGACGGCGACACGATGATGACGGAATTCGTCATGCTGCATGTGCTGCGGCATCACCGTGATCTGCCAGCGCTGCTGGAGGCGCAACGCGAATCGCGCTGGTCGACCGAGCGGCCAATCCCGACGGCGCGGCGACGCGTCGGCTTCCTCGGCCTTGGCAACCTGGGGCGCCCGGCGGCACTCAAGGTCCGCGAACTCGGCTTCCCGGTTGCCGGCTGGTCACGCTCCAAACACGACATTCCCGGCATCACGACGTTTCACGGCAGGGACGGATTGGCAGCCCTGCTCCAAAGCAGCGACATCGTCGTCAACCTGCTGGCGCTGACGCCCGAGACGGAGAACATCCTGGACGCGCGCGCGTTTGCCCTGCTGCCGAAGGGCGCAGCAGTGATCAACGCGGGACGTGGCCAGCATCTGGACGAAGAGGCGTTGGTCGCTGCGCTCGACAGCGGCCATCTGCGCGCGGCGACGCTCGACGTTTTCCGGGTCGAGCCGCTGCCGCCGACAAGCCCGCTGTGGCTGCACCCCAAGGTGACCGTCATTCCGCATGCATCGCGATCGATCTTTCCCGAGTCGCTGATCCCGCAGGTGGCCGCGAACATACGCCGCCTGAACGCCGGGGAACCGTTGCAGCAGGTGGTCGACCGCGGACGCGGATATTAGGCGCACAGGACAGCCGTTTTTCGCCACTCCAGCCGCTCAAATTCATCATCCGGCATGCAA
>CAXNFA010000217.1:0-4215 GCA_964201105.1 Alphaproteobacteria bacterium
GTTGAGCCCCCACTGTCCAAGACCGCCCCAGGAAAACACGAGTTCGACCAAGGCCACGGCTGCAAGCAGGGTGGCAAGTTCCGCGCCGACATAGGTCAGGATCGGGACGAAGCTGTTGCGCAAAGCAATGCGGCGGATCGTTTTCTTGCTGTAGCCGTAGAGGCGGGCAAGGCGGATGTAGTCGCTGCCCAGAACCTCAAGCGCGATGGCGCGCGTCTGCTTGATTGTCGGTGCGGCAATGATCAGGGAGAAGACCAGTACCGGCAGGGTCAGGTGCCCCGCCGCCGATCCCGCCGCCTGCAGGTCGCCAGCGAGAAGTGAATCGATGAAGTAGCTGCCCGTCACCGTCGCAGGCGGGAAGACGGCAAGGTCAAGCCGACCCATTGGCGGCGGCGCCCAGCCGAGGCCCAGGAAGAAGACGAACAGGGCCATCAGCGCCATCCAGTAAGTCGGCACTGAAAAGGCGACCAGCGAGGCAATGCGACTGATCTGGTCGAAGGCCTTGTTCGGCTTCATCGCCGCCCTCAGACCGACGGGAACGCCCACCAGTGTTCCCAAGGCAATGGAAATCAACAGAAGCTCAAGTGATGCGGCAATGCGCGTCAGGATCTCGTCCAGAACGGGCCTGCCCGACTGCCATGACCGGCCCATGTCCCCCTGCAGCACATTTCCGGCATAGATGAAAAACTGCTCCCACAACGGCTTGTCGAGGCCGAGATCGCGGCGGATCATGTCGACCTCCGCCTTGCCGGCCATGGGGCCTGCCAGCATCCCGACGGCGTCCTGGCCGCCGATGCGCACAAGCATGAAGGTGATGAACACGATGCCCAGCACCAGCGGGATCACGAACGCGAGCCGCCGCGCGAGATATTGAACAATAATCACGTTCGGTCCTCGTTCTTCAAATCACTCCGGGCTTCCCATCTGCTGCGGGGCTTGGCATCGTAGCTCCAAGAAATCAGACAGGGTGCCAGGACATGGGGATCAACGTGCAGGGCAGCGCAGAGCCTATCCTGAAGGTTAAGGATTTGCGGAAACATTTTCGCAAGGGCAGCGCGACTGTATACGCCGTCGATGGCGTCTCCTTCGACCTGCGCCCCGGCGAGACCATCGGCCTGGTCGGTGAAAGCGGCTCCGGCAAGTCCACCATTGGCCGTACGCTGGTTCGCCTGCTGCAGCCCACCGCTGGCAGCATCGTCTTCAATGGCACCGACATCGCCGGCTTCAGCCAGCGACAGTGCAAGCCGCTGCGAAGGGACTTGCAGTTCGTGTTCCAGAATCCCTGGGGTGCGCTCAATCCGCGCATGCGCGTCTCGCGCCTGATCGAGGAGCCGCTGCGCCTCGCCGGCATTTCCACCGCGCAGGGTGATGCCGCGGCATTGGCTGACAAGGTGCAGCTCAACGCCCAGGTCTTGTCGCGCTATCCGCATGAATTGTCCGGCGGACAGTTGCAACGTGTCTGTATTGCGCGCGCCATTGCCTCGCGCCCGAAGGTCGTCGTGCTTGACGAGCCGACAAGCTCGCTGGATCTGTCTGTCCGTGCCGGCGTGCTGGAATTGCTGGTCACGCTGCAGCGCGAAACCAATGCTGCCTTCATCTTCATTTCGCACGATCTTGATACCGTGCGGCTGATCAGCAACCGGATCATGGTGCTTTATCTCGGTCGTGTCGTCGAAGAGGGCGCGGTCGAGGACGTGTTCCGCAATCCTGCACATCCCTATACCCAGGCGCTGCTGTCCTCGCACCTGCCCGTGATGACCCGGGCGCATGGGCGGCAGGGTCGCATTCGGCTGGTCGGCGAAATCCCGAGCCCGTTGCGACAGCAGACCGGCTGCAGCTTCGCTGGGCGCTGCCCGGTGGCAATGCCCGCCTGCTCCGCGGCAATCCCGCCGATGTATGCGCTGCCTGGCGACGGTCACCGCGCGGCCTGCATCCGCATCCCGGATGGGACCAACGACATTCGTCCGTCGGCGGTTGTGGCAGCCTGACACGGGCGGTGTTGAACTAAAGCGCACGGGCGGCCTTCGCCGCATCCAGCGTTGCGGCCCAGATGCCGCGAGGCGCCACGCAATCGCCAACCGACACAACGCCCTCGGGCACTTCGTCTGTCATTGTGCCCGTTGACAGCACGATGACATCGAAGGGACCGATCTTCGCCCCGCCGCGCAGATGCGCAATGCCGCCTTCCACAGTCTCGACCGTGGTGCTGGGAAGGAGCTTGAGATGACGTATTGCCGCGATGCGCTGCGTCACGTCCCCCAACTCACGGGTCATGGTCAGGGCCGCCTCGCCCCAGACGCGCTCGGTCGTGGCGACAGTGATGCCGGTGATATCGGGGTTGAGCGCGAGCGTCTCGACCAGGGACACCGCCGGCCAGCCGCCTTCCTCGTCGATGATGAGGACATTGCCTTGCGCCCGTGCGCGACCAGCCAGGATGTCGCGTCCATGCGGTAGGTCCTTCGTGCCGGGAATGCCCTCGCGCAGCCAGGGCCGCAGGCGCCAGATTGCGGTTGAGCCCGGCCGTGCACCGATCGCCCAGATTACAGTGTCAGCCTCGGGCAGCTTGTTCAGCGTGATGGGCGTGTTGAGATGCACCCGCACCTGCAGGCGGCGGATCTCGTTTTCCCACCAGGCCACGGCGGGGCGCATTTCGTCGCGATGCGGTGCGTTGGCGGCCAGGCGCATGGCGCCGCCCAGTTGCGGGCCAGCCTCATAGATCGCGACCTGATGGCCTTCCAGCGCAGCCACGCGAGCCGCTTCCATGCCCCCCGGGCCGCCACCGATGACAGCGACGCGCCGGGGCTTTGCTGACGGCTTGGGCGGTGGCAACTCGGCTTCGCGTCCCGACGTCGGGTTCAGTACGCAACTGCCGGGCGAGCCGGCATAGACAAAGGCGGCGCAGGCCTGGTTGCAGGACATGCAGGGGCGGATTTCCTCGACACGGCCGCTTTGTGCCTTGCTGGCCCATTCGGGCTCCGCGATCCAGGTGCGCGCCATGGCCACCACGTCGGCACAGCCATCGGCGATCAGTTGCTCGGCCTCGGCGGGGGATCTGATGCGCCCGGCCATGATGATCGGGATTCCGACTTCCTGACGGAAGCGTTTGGCCTCGTCGCGCAGCTGTGGCCGTGCGCGATCCATCGGTGGAATGGTTTCGTCCGGCGCCCAGCGCGAGCCTGAGAGGATGCTGACCCAGTCAATCAGGTTCGTGTCTGCCAGCGCCTTCATCGCGGCAATGGATTCATCGAGATTGTAGTCGACCGGCGCATAGGGAATGTGGTGGGACGTTGACGTGCGGACGCCCACTGCCACCGAATCGCCAACCGCATCGCGTACAGCGGCAACCACGTCCTTCACGATACGGTGGCGGTTCTCGCGGCTGCCACCATACTCATCGGTCCGATGATTCATGGCCGGCGACAGGAAGGAACCCAGCAGGTAGCTCGTCGCCGTCTGCACCTCCACCGCGTCAAGGCCCGCTTGCTTGCAGCGCCGCGCCGCAGCGCCATAGGCCTTCACCATGTCGCGGATTTCGCTGCGCGTCAGCGCCCGCGGCACTTCGCGGCTCATGTTTGGAATGGGTGTGGGCGCGACCGAGGCATGGCCGGCCAGGAAGGATGGCACATGCCCCCCGTGCCACAGGGTAATCGACAGTTTGGAACCCGCCTTGTGCACCGCGTCGGCCAACCGGGCGAGGCTCGGGATCACGTCGTCCTGGAACAGGAATATACGCAACGCGCCACCCACGGAGGTCGGGTGGACAGGGGCTGATTCCGTGCCCAGCAACGCAGCACCGCCACGCGCGCGCGCGACAACGTAATTGTGGAGTGTGTCGCTGACACCCTCCTGGCCTTCGCCCAGACCCATGCCGTGCGCGCTCATGATCGCGCGGTGCGACAAGGTCATCGGGCCAAGCTTGATAGGCCGGAACAGGTTGGGAAATTGCGGGTGGGACGCCGTCGAATCGGTCATCAGAAGTCACCTGAACCGGAAAAATGGAAGGAGTGGGTGCCCGTGACAGCCCAAGGCAAACCGGCGCGAAAGCCGCGCAGTTTCCGTTCGATGTACCAAACCCCGAGCGTCCCTGAACTTGTTTATCGTTTGATTTTTATAGTACCAATCGTAGGCGCATGTGTCCGGCTGTCAACCCGGAAGCAGGTCCGAGCGCCATCAACACCGCGTATCGCTGAACGGGGTCTGGTGCATCGGCGCGGA
>CAXNFA010000218.1:0-4212 GCA_964201105.1 Alphaproteobacteria bacterium
CCCTTCGTCATCGGCATCTGGGTCTTCGCCAGCGCGGCGGCCTTCCTGGGGCTGAGCCACGAGCGTCTCTTCGGCAGCTGAGCGGAGTTTTCCGATCCGGCATACACCACGATACGGGGCAGCAACGGGGGGGCGGCGCGGTCTTTTGACTGCAGCCGCCCTTATTGTTCTGGCGCTGTCCGGCCAGGCGTGGGCGGCGCCGGAACACGGCCTCGCCATGCATGGGGCGCCGAAGTATCCGGCGACGTTCGCTCATGTCGACTATGCCCGCCCCGATGCGCCCAAGGGCGGTGAACTGCGCCGCGCGCTGACAGGCAGCTTTGACTCGCTCAATCACTTCGTCATCAAGGGCAATCCTGGTGCCGGCCGCGAACTGGTTCATGAGACGCTGCTGAAGCGCGCCTGGGACGAGCCGTTCACGATGTACGGTCTGATCGCCGAGACGGTGGAAACACCGGATGACCGGTCTGGGGTCGCCTTCACCATCCGGCCCGAGGCGCGCTTTCACGACGGCACGCCGATCACCATCGACGATGTGGTCTTTTCCTTCGAGACGTTGCGTGACAAGGGCCGTCCCAATCACCGGCTCTATTACCGCAAGGTCACAAAAGTCGATCGCATCGGCCCGCGCGGCGTGCGCTTTACCTTCGAGCCGGGCACCGACGACCGTGAGTTGCCCTTGATCATGGGCCTGATGCCGATCCTGTCGCGCGCCTATTACGCGGCCCACACCTTTGATGAATCGACGCTGGAGCCGCCGCTGGGCAGCGGCCCCTATCGTGTTGCTACGGTCGATGCGGGCCGCGCGATTGTCTACGAACGCGTGGCTGACTATTGGGGCAGGGATCTCGCGATCAACCGGGGCCAATACAATTTCGACCGCATCCGCTTCGACTACTATCGTGACGCGAATGTCGCCTTCGAAGCCTTCAAGGCCGGCCAGACGGACATCCGCGACGAGCCCAACCCGGTTCTCTGGGCCACCAGCTACGACTTTCCGGCTGTGAAGGACGGCAGGGTCACGCTGGAGAAGCTGCCGCAGGGCCGTCCCGCCGGCATGAGCGGCTATGTCTTCAACCTGCGCCGCGGACTCTTCGCCGATGCGCGTGTGCGGCAGGCGCTGGGCCTGGCGTTCGACTTCGAATGGATCAACGCGAACCTGCTCTATGGCGCCTATTCCCGCACCACGAGCTTCTTCTCCAACTCGGAACTGGCGGCGGCGGGGGAGCCAACACCAGCGGAGCGGCGGTTGCTCGATCCGCTGAAGGCGCAGCTTTCACCGGAGGTTTTCGGACCGCCCGTCCTGCCTCCGTCCACCGACGGGTCCGGCAACAACCGCGTCAATCTCGGGCGCGCCGACCAGCTGCTGAAGGACGCGGGCTGGACCATCCGCAACGGCAAGCGGCGCCGCGCCGATGGCACAGAGCTGACCTTTGAAGTCCTGCTCCTGTCGGCGCAGGACGAGAAGGTCGCACTGACCTGGGCACGCAGTCTCGAACGGCTGGGCGTCACGGCGCGTATCCGCACGGTTGACTCCTCGCAGTTTGAACTTCGCCGCCGCACCTTCGATTACGACATTCTTGTCCACAACTGGGGCGTCACACTGTCTCCGGGCAACGAGCAGGCGCATTACTGGGGCTCTGCCGCGGCGCGCGAAGAAGGCACGCGCAACTATATTGGCTTGCAGGACCCGGCGGTCGATCAGCTCATCACCCAGATCGTTGCGGCGCGCACTCGCGACGACCTCGTCGCCGCAACTCGCGCGCTCGATCGGGTTTTGCGGGCAGGGCACTATGTTGTCCCGCATTACTTTTTGCCGGAAGACCGTCTTGCGCTGTGGAACCGCCTGGCCCATCCGGATGTCACGCCCACCTATGGCTATGTCATCGAAACCTGGTGGCAAGATCCTGCAAAAGCCGCAGCCAACCCGCGTTAGCGCCGCCTGGCGACGACCTTCACGCCCGGCTTCCAGGCGAAGCGCCGGCGAATGTTGGTGAATCCATGCTTTTCCAGAAGCAGGGGAAGTGTGCGCCCATCGAAATAAAGGCAATGCGATGGTGGGTCGAACGCATCCCATTTCGTGATATCGCGGGGCCGCCGCCAGTGGCCGATATCCGGCGTCGTCATGTAGAGAACGGCGTTGGCCGGCATCAGCGCCGCAATAGCGGCGACGAAGCTGTTGGCATCGGTCACATGCTCGATCACTTCCGAGCAATAGACTGCGTCGAACCAGGTATCGGGGTTGCCGCGGGCGAAGTCCTCGACCGTCCCCTGGACGAAGGTGTTCTGCGGGTAGTGCGTCCTTGCATAGGCGATCGAGGCCGGGTCCAGTTCGACGCCCGTGGCGTCGAAACCGGCTTCGCGCGCCGCCTCGACCAGAAAGCCGCCGCTGGCGCCCACGTCGAGCAGGCGTGGCCTGCTCGCCCGCTTTGGCATCAGGCCGGCCAGCATGCGGGCGCGGGCACGCGACCGGCGCAGCTTCTTGTCGACCTTGCTGAAATAGCCTTCCGTCGTCCCGGCATAGGCATCGGTGTACATCGCAGCCACCGTCGCGGCCGTCGGCAGCGGGTGCAGCCAGGTAAAGCCGCAACGCCGGCAACGCACGATTTCCATGCCCCGATGGGTCAGGAACGGCGCCGGGTCGGCTGCGGCGCAAATCTGGCAAACGGGGTTTTCAGGCATGGCGGGACCATAAACGGCGCACGGACGTGGTCAAGCGGGCCAGACGCTTCGCTGCGAAGGTGTTGTATACGCAACGTTTTGCCGCACCGCTTGTAGATGGGGCGGCACTTGGGCTATTGGGGACCGGGGAATCGGGGCCGCTACAAGGTGCGTCCAAATAACTACGGCTCCACGGCATATCGCGACGGAAATGGAAGCAAGCTCACTGCTTTCCGCTGATGGCCGGTACGAAATCCGGCTGACGCGCGACCCTGCCGATATCGCAGCGTCGCAAAGGCTGCGCTTTCGCGTTTTTTACGAAGAAATGTCGGCAGTGCCTACGCCGGCCATGGCGCGCGACCGCCGCGATATGGACCGCTTCGACGAGATCTGCGACCACCTCCTTGTCATTGACCGGACCCGCGCACCGGTCGATGCAGTGGTGGGCACCTACCGCATGCTGCGGCACGAGGTCGCCCTGGCCAACGGCGGCCACTACACCGCCGACGAATACGACATCTCGCCGCTGGTCGCGTCGCTTGGTACGCACAAGGCCTGTGAAATCGGACGCTCCTGCGTGCACCGCGACTACCGCAACAATGCGACCATCCAGCTGCTGTGGCGCGGTCTGGCGAAATACTACGCCGACCATGGGATCACGCGAATCTTCGGCTGCGCCTCGCTGGCGGGGACCGATGTGTCGCGTATCGCCCTGCCGCTCTCTTACCTGTATCAGGAACACACGGCGCCGGCTGAATGCCGGGTGCGGGCGCTGCCGCACCGCTATCAGTCGATGAACCTGATTCCGCGGGAGCAGATCGATGTGCGCCAGGCCCTGCGTGAAATGCCCCCGCTGATCCGCGCCTATATCCGGCTGGGCGGCTGGGTCGGCGATGGCGCCGTGATCGACCGTCAGTTCGGCACGACCGATGTTTTCGTCATCCTCTACATGGAAAACGTGCCGGAGAAGTACCACGCGCATTACCAGCGTGATGGCGCCCTGATCGGGTAGCCGGCTTATCCACAGCCCTTCCCAGGCCGCGCCGCTGGCAGCAGTGCAGGGCCATGCTAACGTCCGGCCATGGTTGCCTTGACTGAAATCGACGATCCGAGAGAGCCCGTGCTGCCGCCGGACGCCACCCCTCTAATGGCGCAGTATCTCGCCATCAAGGCCGAGCATCCGGACTGCCTGCTCTTCTACCGGATGGGCGACTTCTACGAACTCTTCTTCGACGATGCGGTGAAGGCAGCCGGTGCGCTCGACATCGCGCTGACCAAGCGCGGCAAGCATGCCGGCGAGGACATTGCCATGTGCGGCGTGCCCGTTCATGCCGCCGATGCCTATCTGTCCCGGCTGATCCGCAAGGGCTTCCGGGTCGCCGTCTGCGAGCAGGTCGAAGACCCGGCGGAGGCGAAGAAGCGCGGCGGCAAGTCGATCGTGCAGCGCGCCGTCACCCGCGTGGTGACGCCTGGCACGCTCACTGAAGACACGCTTCTCGATGCCCGCCGGCACAACTACCTGACTGCCCTGGCGCGCGCAGGCGGCGTATA
>CAXNFA010000219.1:0-4209 GCA_964201105.1 Alphaproteobacteria bacterium
AAGATGCCTTCGGCGATCCCCTCGCGGTTGACGCCCATGATCATGGCCTGGCGCACGCGCTTGTCGTTCAGCGGGCTGTTCGGTTTCACCTTGTTCGGCATCGACAGCGCCAGGATCTGTGGCGCGCCCGCAACCGCGACCTCGTTGCCCGAGCCGCGGATCGCCTTGATATCCACCGTGTCCATGCCGACGGCCAGGTCGAGCTGGCCCGACAGCAGGGCCTGCGTGCGCGAGGCACGCTCGGGCAGCGAGACAACCTCGACGCCGGGGATTTTCGGGTTGCGCCAGGAATCGGTGCGGCCGGTCAGTGTCACCTTCTCCGCCGCCCAGCTCGCCACCTTGAAGGAGCCCGTGCCGGACGGACGGTTCGCGTAATTCTCCATGCCCATGTCTTTCCAGGCCTTGGGCGCGACGTAATAGATGTTGGCGATGCGGCTGGGCAGGATGGCGTCGGGCGTCGTGGTCTTGATCTCGACCGTCATTGCATCGACGGCGCGGGCCGAAGCGATGTTGGCCGCCTCGCGCCCCACCACCTGGGCCTTGCCCGCATCGGTCTTCAGCCAGTTGATCGCCTCGACGACGGCATTGGCGTCACTCGCCTCGCCATTGTCGAACTTCACGCCCGGCTTCATCTTGAAGGTCCAGGTGTTGCGGTCGACATTGCGCCATTCGGACGCCAGCGCCGGCGTCGGCTGGCCCTTGGTGTCGACCAGCGTCAGCGCGTCATAGAGCATCGACCAGGTGAAGATGCCGGGCGTACCGGAACCGCCATAGGGATTGCCACGCGAAGGCGGCAACTCCACCGCGCCGACGCGCAGGTTGGTCTGCGCCGCGGCATCGGACGCCGCGAAGCCAAAAGCCAGAACCGCGCCAAGCGCAGTCGACATGAGCGCATTTTTCATAGACACCCTCCCCGGAGCCTGCCGTCCCGTGCCAGTGGCAGCAGACGTGTTATCGGGCAAGGCTATCCGCCTTCCGCACCGAATCCAATGTAGAAACGGGACCGGGCGATGCTCGCGATGCCGTGAACGGCCATTCAGCCGGCGGGCGGCGGCACGACGGCGGTGCCGATCAGGGCGTCGCGATGGACGAGGGCGGCAAGTTCCTGCTCGCTCATCGCCTCCGTGCCGGGCGGCCGCATCGGCACAACCATGTAGCGGATCTCGGCGGTGGAATCCGACACAACCACTTGGGTCGAATCGGGAAGGTTCAGGCCAAACTCCTGCAGCACGGCGCGCGGTTCGCGCACGACACGCGAACGATAGGCCGTGCTCTTGTACCAGTCCGGCGGGAAGCCGAGCACGAAGCGCGGGTAGCAGGAACACAACGTGCAAACGATGACGTTGTGTGTGTCGGGCGTGTTCTCCAGCGCGATGAACTTGCCCATCGGGCCAAAGCCGAAGGCCGACAGCGCGCTGCCGGCATCGTCGAGCAATGCCTTCTTGAAGGCCGGATCGGTCCAGGCGCGGGCGACGATGCGGGCGCCGGTCGCCGGGCTTGCCTCATCCAGCCTTTCGATCATGCGGCGCACGCCATCGGCGGTGATGACACCCTTTTCAATCAGCAGCTCGCGCATCGCCTGTTCGAGCAGGGCATAGTCGCTGGCGCCTTCGTCCCCCGGCGGCGCATGGCCGTGATCGTGATCGCCGTGGTCATGGTCATGGTCATGGTCGTGCGGATGGCTCACGGTGCGGGCTCCAGCCAATGTTCATGCAGGTCGGCGGACACAATGTCGCCATCGGGACCGGTATAGTCGGGCCACAGATCCGCCTGGCGGAAGTGGACACGGTAGATCGGCACGCTCTCGCCACACACCCGGCCATAGCCCAGGTCTTCCGGCAGCGGCATCGGTCCATGCTGGCGGGCGATGGTGCCAATCTTGCCACGCGTGAAGCGGGGCGTGCGATTGTGATGTTTCGGGTTGTCGGTACGCACGCGCACGCGGGCGCCGAGCGCGAATTTCGACGGCGTGGTCATGCGCCTGCCTTCCGTAGCGCGGCAATGCGCGCATCGATTTCCGCTTCGGTCAGCACGCCCTTTTCCACCAGCACGGCGCGCAGGCCGATGGCCCAGCGCTGGTAATAGTTGGCCCGCGCAAATTCGCCGTCGAACATGTCTTCCTTGGCCCGGCGCAATTCTTCCACCGCGACCTTCTTCACCGGCGGCGAGCACATCATCAGGCAAAGCGCGTCGATGTGGCGCTCGAAACTGCTGAAGCGGTGCTCGTGGCGGTCGATGGGACCGGCGGGCTGGCCGCCGACATCATGGTGGTTGGGCATGGCCATATCCTATGCCAATCTGGCGCCAACAAGAAACGTACGACAGCACGCCCGGGGAGGACCGCATGGCCATCGACGGCGAAATCGCCGCCTTTCTCGACCAGTATCGCGCCTGCTGGGGCCGCGGCGACTATGACGGCGTGCTCGCGCTGTGGGACCAGGCGGAAGCCAACCCGATCTACGTTGCGGAAGAGGCTGACCCCTGCATCGGCTGGGAAGCCATCCGCAAGTATTTCGACGGCAACCGCAAGGTGCTGGCGCGCACCGCCATCCGCACCTGGAACCTGCAGACGCGTCAGCCGGCGCCCGACATGGCCATTGCCTTCTACGAGATGCAGTGGAATGCCAAGCTCGCCGCATCCGTCGGCGGCGCTATCATGGGCGGCTTCAACCGCGTCAGCGGCGTGCTGCGCCGCAAGCCGGAAGGCTGGCGCCTGTTCCACTATGTCGAGGCCCCGCTGGCCGCACCCGTCTACGTGCGCCGCGCCGCGGGCTATGTCGTCGACCCCGATTTCCGTGCGGCCAACAAGGACTGAGACGCCGATGCATTACGATTACATCCCGATCGTCGACCGCCAGCCGCTGCGCTGGCCCAACGGCGCCCGCGTCGCGCTGATCCTGACGATGAACCTGGAGCATTGGGAACGCACCAAGGACACCACGGAATCCTACTACGCTGGCGGCCCGCCGATCCTGCCCGATCCGCTGCCCGGCAATGTCATCGACTGGCCGAACTTCTCCTGGCGCGAATACGGCCAGCGCGTCGGCATCTGGCGCATGTTCGATGTCTTCGACGAAGCCGGCGCCAGGGCGAGTTGCACGATCAACGCGGTGACAGCGCTGGAGCGGCCGCAGATGGTGCAATACGCCATCAAGAAGGGCTGGGAGATCGTCGCCCACAACTATGAGCAGGGCGAGCTTCTCGTGAACTACATGTTCGACGAGAAGAAGGAGCGTGACGTCATCAAGCGCACGCTTGACGTCTATGAGAAGACTGTCGGCCGCAAGGCGAAGGGCTGGCTATCATCCTCGCTGCGCGGCACGCTGCGCACCGCCGACATCATCGCCGAGAACGGGCTGATCTTCTATTGCGACATCATGAATGACGACCAGCCCTACCTGATCCAGACCCCATCGGGCCCCATCGTCTCCACGCCCTATTCCAACGAGGTCAATGACTTCACCCTGTTCCACCGCCGCGGCATGACCACGGACGCGGTGCTGCAGGTCTACAAGGAACAGCTCGACACGCTGTGGACCGAAGGCGCCAAGACCGGCCGCATGATGAATATCGGCCTGCATCCGCATGTCAGCGGGCTGGCCTATCGCATCCGGGCGCTGCGCGACTTCATTGCCTATGCCCAGAAGAAGGAAGGCGTGTGGATCACCACCCGCGAAGAAATCGCGAGCTGGTATCTGCAGAACCACCACACGCATATCCCGCCGAAGTAGGCGCTTCAGCCCGCGCCATGGCAGAACGGGGCATCCTCTTCTCCGATGTCATGGTGCGGGCGATCCGAGCGGGGGTGAAGACGCAGACCCGCCGCCTCGCCCTCGACCGCAGCGGCCGCCCCAGTCTCTGGACCAGGCTGAAGCCCGGCGACCGCCTGTGGGTGCGCGAAGTGTGGGCGCCGGAAGGTGACGGTGGCTTTCTCTACCGGGCGACAGGAGACCAGGCACTGCGCTGGCGCTCCTCCATCCACATGCCGAAACGAGCGGCCCGTGTCTGGCTGACCGTGACGGATGTCCGTATCGAATCCCTGCAGGCCATCAGTGCCGTCGATGCAGAAGCCGAAGGCGTGGCCATCCACGGCCGAACCGAGACCCCCGCACCCACCTTGTTCGAAGACCAGTGGGACACGCTGCATGGCGACGGGGCGTGGCAGAAGAACCCCGACGTGGTGGTGATCAGCTTTCGAGTGGATCCCTA
>CAXNFA010000220.1:0-4206 GCA_964201105.1 Alphaproteobacteria bacterium
CACGAGGCCGGGGTTGTCCGCGCTCCGGGCGGCGAGCTGATCGAACTGGTGTCTGCGGCCTGAAGTCTCTTGCCAAATGAGTGTTTGCCGGGCTCCCATGCGGCCATGACAAAAGATATCGACCGCGTGATCATCGTCGGTGGCGGCCCGGTCGGGCTCGTCTCCGCCTTCTGGCTCGCCCACAAGGGCATTCCTGTCCATGTCATCGAGAAGTCGGAAACGATTCCCGAAGACCTGCGCGCCTCGACGTGGCACCCGGCCACCATGGACCTGCTCGAGGAGCATGGCGTCACGTCGGGCGTGATCCTGAAGAAGGGCAGCGTGACGCCAACCTGGCAGTATCGCTACCGGGACGAACCGGACCGCGTCACCTTCCGGCTCGAGGTGCTCAAGGGCGAGACCAACCACCCCTATCGCGTGCAGTGCGAGCAGGTGCATTTCGTCCGCTACCTGACCGACGAGGTGAGGAAGCTGGGCAACGCCACCTATTGGTCGGGCACCGAGGCGTTGGAGATGAAGCAGCATGACGATCATGTCGAGCTGACGGTCAACCACCAGGGCGAGCAGAAGACGCTGCGCGGTCGTTTCCTGATCGGCGCCGACGGTGCGCGCTCGATGGTGCGCAAGACGCTGGGCCTTGGCTTCACCGGCAAGACCTATGACGTGTCAACGATGGTCGCGATCACCGACTATCCGTTCCATGAGCATTTCGCCGACCTGTCGGGCGTGGCCTATTTCTGGACGCCGGGCGGCAATTTCAGCCTGCTGCGCGTGCCCGACCGCTGGCGTTCGGGTATCACGCCGAAGCCCGGACAGACGCCGGAAGAGGCGATGTCGGACGACAATATCGAGGCGCATTTCCAGGCCATCGTGCCGCGCAAGGAACGCTATCCGATCCTGGCGCGCGGCATGTATCACACCCACCAGCGCGTGACGGAGACCTTCAACGTCGGCCGCGTGTTGCTGGCGGGCGATGCCGCTCACCTCAACAGCCCGAATGGCGGCCTGGGCATGAACTCCGGCGTGCAGGACGCGGTCAATCTCGCCGACAAGATCCACACCGTTTGGCATGGCCGCGGCGACTTCGCGCTGTTCGACCGCTACACGCGCCAGCGCAAGGCGGTGGCGACGGACTTCGTGCACAAGGTGTCGGATGCCAACCACCATCGCATGCGTGAGAAAGACCCCGAGAAGCGCAAGGAGATCATGGCGCAGATGCGCGAGATCACCGAAGACCCGGCCAAGGCCAAGGCCTATCTGATGCGCACCTCGATGATCGATTCGCAGCGCGCCGCCGACGCGGTGGAGTAGGGCGTCCCGTCGGACGCGGTCGAGCAGTTCAGGTGAACAGGATCAGGTTGGTCAGATAATGCGCGACGACGGGCGGCCACAGGCTGCCCGACCGCCGCATCAACACCATCAGCACGACGCCCGCCAGCGCGCCGCCGACCACCGATCCGATCCCCGCCGACCAGTGGATGGCGCCAAACAGGATCGCTGACGCCGCCACCATTGCCCATTCGCTGCGAAACAGCGGCCCAACCACGTCAGCGAACAGTCGGCGGAAGACAAGCTCTTCAGCGACGGCGGTCAGCGCGAGACCGGCCGTCAGGTCGAAGATGCGCAGTCCGTCGCTCTCGATGCGCGGGAAGCGATACAGGATCGACTCCGGCCACAGCGCGTTGATCCTGTCTTCGAAGCCGCGAAACTCGGCCACGATCAGGCCGGCCGATGCGACCGCCGCCAGTGCAAGAAGCCAGAGCGGCGCGGCTGAATCGCCCCAGTCCCGCGCCAGCCGGCGCAGAACCGGAATGGCCAGGATCAATCCCAGCGCCAGCAGCTTCGAGCCATAATCCGCCGCCAGCCATTCCGGCGCCGTCTTCGCCAGGATGAAGCCGATGTCGTTCAGGAAGAACGGCAGGACGACCAGCGCATAGAGGGGAAGAAGGCTGCGGGTGCGCATGACTCAGATCACGCCAGCCGCCTGGCAGTGTTTCTCCACCGAGGCGCGGAACCAGTCGAGACCGGGGAAGCGGAAGGTGTTGTGGCCGATGGCGTTCACCGCGTCGGCGAATCCGGTGAAATAGCGCATTTCCTTCATCGCGAGGAACAGCGGCGTCAGGCGCAGTTCCTCCGCGGTGCGTGGGCGCACGGAGTCATAACCGTCGAGGAAGGCCTGGATCGCCTCTTCGGGGAAGCCGTTCTTGCGGCCCGCCCAGACCAGGCTGACGAGTTCCTGGGCCATGAAATCCTCGCCACAGGAATCAAAGTCGAGGATGGTGATGTCGTCGCCTGCGATCATCACATTGTGGGCGTGGATGTCGCCATGGCTGACGCCCCAGGGCAGGCTCTTGCGGTCGAGCCTGTCATAGGCGGCGAGCAGGCGGTCCTTGGCCATCGTCCAGAAGGCAAGGTCGTCGGGCCGGTCGGTGGCGAGATCGGCGACCAGCGGGAAATGCGCCCGGATGTTGCCGGCATAGTCGGTGTAGCGCTTGTGCGGATGGCGGAAGTCGAGCGAGGCCAGATGCATCTTGCCGAACAGCTCGCCCGTGCGGCGGGCATAGGGCACCGGGTTGGGGTGGAAATGCAGCAGGTCGCCCCTGGCCCAATGGAACAGGGCGACGTCGCGTGGGCCGTCCGGTCCCTCGATGGTGATGTGATAGGCGTCGCGGTCCGGCAATTTCACGCCGGACGGGACCGGGATGCCGCGCTTTTCGATGAAGTCAAGGAAGCGGAGTTCATAGTCGGCGCCATTGCGGTCGGCATAGCTGCTGCGCCAGACGCGGGCGGCATATTGCGTGCCGCCAGCCCGCACCAGGTAGACATCGTTCATGCCGCGCACCAGCAACTGGCAGACGAAGGGGTCCGGGAGCTTCCACTGCCGCTGGATCTCGACCCCCAGCGGCTTGGCGTGGAGGATGGTGTGGACGGCGGGAAAGATCATGGGTCACTCGCACTGGTATGTTCGCGACAGATTGGGCGCGGGGGCGGGGAAGGTAAAGCGGATTGGCAGAGCCTGCTCTTGGCCGCTGGCCGGCTCTGGCATGCGAGGCGAGTCCGCCTTGTGCTGCTGTCTTGGCCATTGGAAAGTGATCCCGATCAACGCCTTGTTAACCACTCTTCGGTGAAGCTGCCGGATGGGCTAAATTAGCCGAAGTGGGCGACCGCCCTTTGCCGGACCATGCACCTGCGCCAATGACCATCGACCTGCTTTCCGCCCCCGCCCAGACTGTTGCCGTGACTCGCGGCACGCAGCGGCTGCTGTTCGACATGGGGTATGACTGCCTGGGCGAATTCACCTTCCGCAGCGGCCGCCGCGCGGACCTGATCGGCATGGACCGCACCGGGCGTATCGTCATCGTCGAGGTGAAGGTTTCCGTTCCGGATTTTCGCGGCGACTCCAAGTGGCGGGAGTATCTGGAGTGGTGCGATGCCTTCTATTTTGCCGTGCCGGGGGAGTTTCCACGCGATCTGCTGCCCGACGACCACGGTCTGATCGTGGCTGACGCCTGGGGTGGCGAAGTGCTGCGTCCCCCCTTCATGGGGGCCATCCATGCCTCCCGCCGCAAGGCACTCACCCTGCAATTCGGCCGTGTCGCCGCCCGCCGCCTGGCGGGCCTGGGCGACCCGTCGAACCGGATGGACTGGTAACGCGATGCGCCGCTTTGTTCTGGCTGCCGCCCTTCTCGTCACCCTTCCACTCGCGGCGCAGGCGGCCGACACCTATGAGACCGGTCGCACGGCGGCCGTGGCGCAGGATTACGCCAAGGCCAGAGAAATCTGGGAAAAGCTGGCCGCGAAGGGCGACCTCGAGGCTGCCAACAGTCTGGGCTATCTGTACCAATACGGGCTGGGCACGCCGCGCGATGGCCGCAAGGCGCTGGCGCTCTACACCCAGGCCGCCGAGCATGGGCATGCCAACGCCGCCAACAATATTGGCGTGATGTATTCCAAGGGCGACGGCGTGCCTGCCGACATTGCCAAGGCTCATGCCTGGTACAGTATCGCCGCCATCCAGGGCGAAGACAGCGCGCTCGCCAACCGCAAGGTGGCCGAGCAGGCGATGACCTTCACCCAGTTGCAGGCGGCCGGCGAGGAATCGCGCGAAATCATTCGCCGCGTCGTCAAGAACCTGACCCCTGCGCAGATCGAGGCGGTTCGCAAGCGGGCCGAACTCTATCTGGCCGATGCCAAACCCGGTGGAGG
>CAXNFA010000221.1:0-4204 GCA_964201105.1 Alphaproteobacteria bacterium
GCCCTTGTCGCCGCCTTCGGGGCCGAGGTCGACCAGCCAGTCGGCGGTCTTGATCACTTCCAGATTGTGCTCGATGACCAGCACGGTATTGCCGGACTCAACGAGTTGCTGCAGCACCTCAAGCAGCTTGCGCACGTCCTCGAAATGTAGCCCGGTGGTCGGCTCGTCCAAGATGTAGAGTGTCTGGCCGGTGGCCTTGCGGGACAGTTCCTTGGCGAGCTTGATGCGCTGCGCCTCGCCGCCCGACAGTGTCGTCGCCTGCTGACCGACCTTGATATAGCCAAGTCCGACCTGCTGCAGCGTCACAAGCTTGTCGCGAATCACCGGCACGGCGGAGAAGAAGTCCGCCGCGTCGTCCACCGTCATGTCGAGCACATCAGCGATCGACTTGCCCTTGAAGGTGATTTCGAGCGTCTCGCGGTTGTAGCGCTTGCCCTTGCACACATCGCACTGGACGTAGACGTCGGGCAGGAAGTGCATCTCGATCTTGATCAGACCGTCGCCCTGGCATGCTTCGCAGCGACCGCCCTTCACGTTGAATGAAAAACGGCCGGGCGCATAGCCGCGCGCTTCCGATTCCGGCAGGCCGGCGAACCAGTCGCGCATCGGCGTGAAGGCGCCGGTATAGGTGGCCGGGTTGGAGCGCGGCGTGCGGCCGATGGGCGACTGATCGATATCGACGATCTTGTCGAGATATTCGAAGCCGTCGATGCGGTCGTGTTCCGACGGTGCTTCGCGGGCGCCGTTCAGCGCGCGGGCCGCCGCCTTGTAGAGCGTCTCGATCACCAGCGTCGACTTGCCGCCGCCGGACACGCCGGTGACGCAGGTGAAGGTGCCGAGCGGCAGGTCGACCGACACATTCTTCAGGTTGTTGCCGCGTGCGTTGGCGATGTGGATGACCTTGCCGGGCTTGCCGGCGCGGCGCATGAGCGGCATCGGCACGTCGCGCGCGCCGGTCAGATATTGCCCGGTGACGCTGTCCGGGTTGCTCATCACCTCGGCCGGCGTGCCTTCGGCAACCACGGTCCCGCCATGGACACCGGCACCCGGTCCCATGTCGATGACATAGTCGGCGGCGCGAATCGCTTCCTCGTCATGCTCGACGACGATCACAGTGTTGCCGAGGTCGCGCAGGTTCACCAGCGTCTCCAGCAACCGCTGGTTGTCGCGCTGGTGCAGGCCGATGGAGGGTTCGTCGAGCACATAGAGCACGCCGGTCAGACCGGAGCCGATCTGCGAGGCAAGACGGATGCGCTGGCTTTCACCGCCGGAAAGGGTTCCGGCATTGCGCGCCATCGACAGATAGTCGAGTCCGACATTGACGAGAAAGCCAAGTCGCTCGTTGATTTCCTTCAGGATGCGCTGGGCAATCTCGTTCTGCTTGGCGGTCAGGTGTTTCGGCAGCGCCATGAACCATTCCTGCGCATGCGCGATGGACTGATCCGTGACCTCGGCGATATGCTTGCCATTGATCTTGACGGCGAGCGCTTCCGGCTTCAGGCGGTTGCCCTTGCAGGTCTCGCACTCCGTGACGCTCTGGTAGCGCGCGATTTCCTCGCGCATCCAGGTCGAATCGGTTTCGCGCCAGCGCCGCTCCATGTTGGGGATGACGCCTTCGAAGGGCTTCTTGGTCGTGTAGGTGCGGGTGCCGTCGTCATACTTCATCGACACCGCGTCTTCGCCGGAGCCCTGCAGAATGACCTCCTGCGCCTTCTTCGGCAGGTCGCGCCAGGGCACGGTCATCGAGAACTTGTAGTGCCGGGCAAGCGCCTCCAGCGTCTGCGTGTAATAGGGCGAGGTGCTCTTCGACCAGGGTGCGATGGCGCCGGCGCGCAGCGACTTGGCTTCGTCCGGCACCACCAGCTCGGGATCGAAGAAGATCTCGGTGCCCAGGCCGTCACAGGCCGGGCAGGCGCCGAAGGGATTGTTGAAGGAGAAGAGGCGCGGCTCAATCTCCTCGATGGTGAAGCCGGACACCGGGCAGGCGAATTTCGACGAGAAGACGGTGCGCTCGCCCGAATCGGCATTCTCGGCGATCACGAGCCCATCGGATTCCCGCAATGCTGTTTCCACCGAGTCGGCGACGCGGTTGCCCAGGTCCGCCTTCACCACCAGGCGGTCGACCACGACCTCGATGTCGTGCTTCAGCTTCTTGTTGAGGGCGGGGACTTCCTCGATCTCATAGAGCTTGCCGTCCACCTTCACGCGCTGGAAGCCGCGCTTCAAAAGCTCGGCCAACTCCTTGCGGTATTCGCCCTTGCGGCCGCGCACGATGGGCGCGAGCAGAAACAGCCGCGTGCCTTCCTTCATCGTCAGGATGCGGTCGACCATCTGGCTGACGGTCTGGCTTTCGATGGGCAGGCCGGTCGCGGGCGAATAAGGCACGCCGACACGGGCATAGAGCAGGCGGAGATAGTCATAAATCTCCGTCACCGTGCCGACGGTGGAGCGCGGGTTGCGCGACGTCGTCTTCTGCTCGATGGAGATGGCCGGCGACAGGCCTTCGATGGTGTCGACATCGGGCTTCTGCATCAGCTCGAGGAACTGGCGCGCATAGGCCGACAGGCTTTCGACATAGCGCCGCTGCCCTTCGGCATAGATCGTGTCGAAGGCGAGCGAGGATTTTCCCGAACCGGATAAGCCGGTCATCACGACCAGCTTGTCGCGCGGAATGTCGAGATCGACATTCTTCAGGTTGTGCTCACGGGCGCCACGGATGGCGATGACCTTGGAATCGGCAGCGGGTAACCGGGTACGGGCAGATTTCACGGGGCAACCAGGCAATGGACGGTGGACGGCCCAAGGGGGCCGGTAGGGCAACGCGCCAGTATAGGGCGGAGTGCGGAACAAATGGTGATTGGGGACGGCGTCCGCCAGTCCATTTTTCTGTGGATAACGTTGCCACGGCGGGGGCTTCTCCACCGCCGATTGCCTACAATCGGCGACCCGATCTTCTTCTTCCCGGACAAGGACTCCCCGTTCCATGGCAGGCAGCGTCAACAAGGTCATTCTCGTCGGCAACCTGGGCGCGGACCCGGAAGTGCGGGCCATGCAGAACGGTACGAAGGTGGTGAATCTGCGAGTCGCCACGTCCGAAACCTGGCGCGACAAGTCTTCGGGCGAGCGCAAGGAAAAGACGGAGTGGCACCGCGTGGTCATCTTCAACGAGAATCTCGCCAAGGTGGCTGAGCAGTATCTGAAGAAGGGCGCCAAGCTTTACATCGAAGGCCAGCTGACCACCCGCAAGTGGCAGGACAAGGACGGCCAGGACCGCTATTCGACCGAAGTGGTGCTGAACCGCTTCCGCGGCGAACTCACCATGCTCGACGGCCGCACGGGCGGCGGCGGTGGAGGCAGTGACTTCGGCGGCGATGATGGCGGCTATGCCGGCGGTGGCGACAGCTTCGGCGGTGGAGGCGGCGGTTCCAGCCGTGGCGGTCGCGGCGGCGGCGGTGGCTCGGCCCCTGACCTCGACGACGATATTCCGTTCTGAGCAGGGGCGCTGCGGCGCTTCGATCGGTCTAGCGAATCAGGGGCAGGTTTTTTCCAAAGCCGTTTTCGCGCACATAGCGCGAGAATTCCTGTCGCAGCGAGTCGTCGCCGCAGAAGCGGCCGACTGCTACCCAGCTATAGCTGCCATTGGCTCGCCGTTGTCCATCGTCCCCAGGGCGGGCGCCTGTCGCCAGGATGCACGTTGCGCCGGCCCGTTCGAAAGTTGTTTCCCAGGAACGTTCGGGAGCGGCTGGCTGGGTGGAAATGACGCGGGCTCCGTCAAGAGCCGCCACCTGCGCGCGCTGGCCAGCCTCGCTGAGGAGCGCTGCGACAGTCGATCCGCCCATCGAATACGTGCGATTGGGTTCGCCAGCTCTCATATCTGAGCCGCGATAACCGCCGCGATACACTGTGGTGGGGTAGTTGACGGTAACGAAGCCTTCGGCCCCTGCCACGGTGCGGTGCCTGGCAAAAACGCGCAATACGGTGACATCCGTCCCTTCCGCTTTTTCTGCTCGATACGCTTCAAAGCCCACGCCCGGAACGACGTCACCCCATCGCAGGTCGACAATACGTTCTGGCGCAAAGTTTCCCGGCGCCGGATCCCCTGCCATCAAGGGAGCGGCGTCGTTTCGCATCCGCTGACGACTAGGGCCGCGCCCATCCATATGGCCGCTCGAAGGGTGCACTGGCGCTGCTCAGGGAGCATTAC
>CAXNFA010000222.1:0-4195 GCA_964201105.1 Alphaproteobacteria bacterium
CCGGATCGTAATTGTAGCCCTTGGCGTTGGGGTTGAAGCCGTTGGTGAAGGATGTGGCGCACTGGCTGGCCGCGGCGCTCTTGCCATGCAGCAACCCGTCATTCATGGCGTTGCGATCAATGGCGAAGTTCGCTGCCTGGCGCACGCGCTTGTCCTTGAAGGGCGTGTCGCGCGACACGCTGAACAGGCGCCAGCCCATCACGGATGGCCGCAGCGCGAAGTCGACCCGGTTGCCCGCCGCCTCGATCTGCGCCACCGAGTCGACCGACACCCCTTGGGCGATATCGACCTGGTTGGACAGGATCGCCTGCACGCGGGTTGCCGTCTCGCCCAGCGCCACGACTTCAAGATTCTTGATCTTGGGCGCGCGCCAGGATTCGGTGTGGGCGGTGTAGATGAACTTGTCCGCCCGCAGGTCGACCGCCTTGAAGGGGCCGCTTGCCACAGGCTTGCGGGTGAAGGTTTCGAGGCCAGCCTCCTGCAGGCTCTTCAACTGCGGCACAAAGGTCTGCGACATCATGTTCGGCATGATCGGCTGCGGCGTCTTGGTGACGAAGCGGACCTGGAGCGGGCCGGTCACCTCGACGCGGTCGAGCCGCAGCAGGGAGCGCAGGTTGGTGCCCGACACAGTGCCGTTCCCGGCGTCGGTCATCAGATAGTTGAACCAGCCGGCGACATCTTCGGCGGTCATTGTGTCGCCGTTGTGGAACTTCACGTTGGGGCGCAGCGTCACGTCCCAGGTCGTCGCATCGACATTCTTCCAGGTCAGGGCAAGCTGGGGCTCTACCTCGGACTTGAGGTTCACCTTGGTCAGCGAGTCATAGAGCGGCCAAGTGGCATAGACGCTGGGCGAGGCCGTGCCCTGGTCGCCGCGGCCGAAACCGGGCGGGAGAGACTTGACGGCAACGCGCAGCGTGTCTGCCGGGGCGGTCTGGGCGAGGGCGGGAAGGGACGAGGCGGCGGTGGTCAGAAACGCGGCGGCAGCTGTGCCTGCGGCCAGCTGCGACAGCCGGCCGGCAAATGAGGCTTTCATGAACAGTTCTCCACAATGCGCGCCCGCATTCGAGATGGCCTCGGCCTGGCGGGCTTGCAGGAACCGCGGCAGAACAAACGAACTGATGCGGCCGACTATAGGGGCGAAACATCTGTCCGGACAGACTGTTGCAGCAATTTCAATTAGGGCCGGGCGGGCTCGCGCTGGCGCGCCAGGCTCTAGTTTGCCACAAGCCCCCAGGGCGAGGCGTGTAGCCACGACTCGAATTCAGGCGCCGGCATTGGGCGGGCAAAGTGATAGCCTTGGCCCTGGTCGCAGGTCATGGCGCGGAGCAGTTCCACCGTCTCTGCCGTCTCGATTCCCTCGACGAGCACGCTGATGCCAAGTTCCTGCGCGAGGTCAACGGCCGTGCGAATGATGCGGCTGTTGTGCGGCTCGCGCTCCAGCCGCGAGGCGAAGATCTGGTCCACCTTGACCAGGTCGGCCGGTAGCTGCGCCAGATAAGCGAGCGAGGACTGGCCCGTGCCGAAGTCATCAATGGCGATGCCGACGCCGGCGCTGCGAATCTGCGACAGGACGGTGAGCGCCCGTTCCGGCTGCACCATCGCCGCTGTTTCCGTCAGTTCCACTTCCAGCCGCCAGGGCTCGACGCCGTGATGCGTCAGCATCTCGGTCATGCGCGTCGGCATGGCGTGGTCTTCGAGGTCGCGGGCTGACATGTTGATGGCGACCGTCAGGTCGATGCCCGTCTTGCGCCAAGCGGCGAGCTGGGCCAGCGCCTCTTCCATGACCCACAGGGTCACGTCGTGGATCAGGCTGGTCTGCTCCACAGCCGGCACAAACAGGCCGGGCGGCACCATGCCGCGCACCGGATGGCGCCAGCGGACCAACGCCTCGGCGCCGATGCAGTGACCGGAGCGCAGGTCGATCTTGGGCTGGTAGTGCAGTTGCAGCTGGTTGTCGCGAATCGCATCGGGCAGGGCCGCGATCAGTTCGAAGGCCTCCTGCCGTTCGCGGTCGCGCGCAGGATCATAGATCGAGAAATGGTCTGGCACGCTGCGCGCCACGGCGAGCGCCGCGCGGGCCGCGCGATGCAGGCTCGGAAGATCGCGGCTGTGACTGGGGAAGCGGGCGACACCGGCCGCCACGCTGAGAGCGAAGGGAATTTCGTCGATCGCCGCCGGCTTGCGAATTTCGGCGCACAGATCCTTGATACGGTTGTCGGCGTCCTCGGCATCGTCCTGGCCGAGCACAATGCCGAAGGAGTCGGTTTCCAGATGATAGAGCGCGGCGCTGGCCGGCAGGCGCTGGGCAAGGCGGCGCGCGGCCTGACGCAGCAGTGCATCGCGGCGTTCCAGGCCCAGCGTGCTAGCGACCTCATCGAGGCGTTCCACCTGCACATTGGCCAGCGTGATGGGCGGCCGGCCCGGCTGCCAGCGGAGGATCTGGCGCCCCAGGTCGGACTCCATCACCTCGCCATTCGACAGACCGGTGATGCGGTCATGGGCAATGGCGTCGTCGAGCAAGCGCGCGCGGCGCTCGACGACCTGGAACAGGAAGGCGGCAATGCCGCCGACCAGGGACAGCGTGGCGATGCCGGCGATGATGGTGATCGTGGCGATGAAGGAGGTGGGATTGGAGGCCAGCGCAATGCCGGCACTGATCCCGAGGAACGCCGCGGTTCCGATCACTCCCGCATAGCCGAAGAAGAAGGCCGCGACGACGATGGGCAGGCAGAGTACCAGCGGCGCCGCGACGACAGCGGGGCTCTGGTAGAGCAGATAGGTTCCCGCCACCCCGATCGCGGCGAAAGCGGCAAGAATGATGGCCGCGGTCACGGCGCGCTGCCCCTTGGGATACCGCCAGCGCGGCATCACCTCGGTGAAGGCAGCAGCTCCCGGTTTCGCGCCCGCCGGTACATTGCCGGCGTGCATTGTCATGAAATCACCGTAACGTGTCGCTCACGCTCGCCAGTCGCCCGGCAAGCCCCCGGTCGAGACGCTAGTGCATGGCGCGCAAATTCCAACCCGCAATCTTGTAGGGGCTCACCCTGTGAACCTACCCCGGGGCAAGGATGCGCGGGCGCGTGAATAACGTGATTGCGGGCCGGCGAGGCTTTGGCGAGAGTATACACAGAACAGGATCCCGCCCCATACAACCACTGCGCGAGAGATCCGTGCCAGGAGGAGTTCCCATGACCGGTGCCATCGACATTGTCTGCGCCCCCGCCACGCCGAAGGACATCCGGCTGGGCCGTGTTGGCCTGGACGAGCGCGCCATGACCCAGCTGCGCATGCCGCCCAAATACCGCAAGGGCGTGCCGATGAAGGACTATGTCGGCATGATGGACGAAGCGAATATCGACCGCTCGCTGCTGATCGCGGTGCGCGGCGGGGACATGCGCAAGGAATACTCCTTCGAGGTTCCCTACGAGGCCGTCCACGAGACCTGCGAGAAATATCCCGACCGTTTCTCGGGCCTCGCCGGGATCGACCCGACGCGCGGCATGCAGGGCCTGCGCGATCTGGAATATGCGGTGACGAAGCTGGGCTTTGTTGGCGCGCACATCTATCCGCACTGGATCGAGCTCGCACCCGATGCGGCGCAATACTATCCGTATTACGCCAAGTGCTGCGAACTCGACATCCCGATCATGATGCAGGTCGGGCATAACCTGATCTATCAGAAGGAACGCCGGCTCGCGACCCTGCAGCGGCCGATCTTGCTCGACCGCGTCGCCATCGATTTCCCCGACCTGAAGATCATTGGCATCCACATCGGCATTCCGTGGACCGACGAGATGATCTCGATGTGCTGGAAGCACGAGAATGTCTACACCTGCGGCGACGCCTATGCGCCCAAGCACTGGCCGAAGCAGTTCGTGCACTACGCCAATACCTATGGTCAGGACAAGGTGCTGTTTGGCACCGACTGGCCCGCGATTGCGCCGAAGCGCTTTGTCGATGAGATCAACGCGCTGGGCATGCGGCCCGAGTCGCTGCGCAAGATGATGCGCGAGAATGCGCTGAAGGTCTTCACCAAGCTGCCGGAAGCGAAGGCTGCGCAGCGCAAGGCGGCGAAGATGGCGGGCGCAAAGAAACGCGGCCGATGAGCCGTCCCGCCAGCTACCGGCCGGTCACGATTGCCGACGGGGTGCGTGCCGCGGGCCGGCGCACCCCCGGCAAGACGGCGCTGGGTGTC